>PBUX01000032.1 GCA_002728565.1 Methanobacteriota archaeon
CTGGGAGCAATGACAGTAAAGGAATTGTTGGAAAGATCCGGAATCAACCCCTCGAGCGGCCTCATTGATCAAGTATACATGGGACAGGTACTGCAGGCTGGTTCGGGTCAAGCTCCAGCGCGCCAAGTTGCAATAAAGGCCGGAATGCCCGTTTCTACTCCATGTACAACTATCAACAAGGTTTGTGGCTCTAGCCTCAAGGCTGCAATGATAGGGGCAACAGAAATCAATGCNGGGATTTCAGATTTCGTAGTCGCTGGGGGAATGGAGTCAATGAGCAATGCTCCTCGTTTCTCCAGGAATGTAAGAAAGGGGGAAGTGGTATCATTTGACTCATTAGAATCCATCCTATTGAATGACGGTTTGAAGGACGCGTTCACTGGGGAGTCNATGGGAAATACTGGTGAGACGGTTGCTCGAGAGCATGANATTAGCAGAGAGAAGTCGGATGAGTTCGCTGTACGCTCACATAGACTAGCAAATAGGGCGTGGGAGGAGGGTTGGCTAGAAAATGAGGTATTCGCTGTCGAATCTTTAGTTGTGGATGAAGGGATACGCCCAGAAACTAATGAAGAGGCGTTGTCGGATCTGGCCCCGGTCTTTCTTGAAGGTGGGCAAGTAACTGCAGGAAATTCTAGTCAAATTTCTGATGGTGCATCCGCAGTGCTCATTGCATCTGAGGATGCAGCTCTGAAGAATGAGGTTCCAATTTTGGCTAAGATTGTGGGATATACGACCTCNGGCGTCGAGCCGAGCAGGGTTATGTCAGCACCAATTCCTGCAGTAGAGACTCTTCTTGAAATGAGTGGATTGTCAATTAGTGAGATAGACATTNTNGAGCACAATGAGGCCTTTGCATCGGCATCCTGCGCGATCAAAGAGTCATTGGGCATATTGGAAGAGTCATTCAATCCTCATGGGGGNGCTATAGCAATTGGACACCCATTAGGTGCGACTGGGACAAGATGTCTGATGACACTGGTAAATGCGCTGATTAGAACGGGTGGAAAGAGAGGTATAGTTACCGTTTGCCTAGGNGGGGGTAATGCTGTCGCAATGATGGTGGAAATACCCTGATTTACAGAATTGAAGTTTGCCTGAACAGTCATAGACCTTATTTGGATGACTTGGGTCGCGGGCTCGATGGTAGAGCCCGCACGACCCCACACTCGCTTCGAGAAAGCCAGAATCATTGGAGCTAGAGCTCTGCAAATTAGCATGGGAGCNCCCCTCTTTGTTAGTGAAGAAGAATTACGTGAAGAGTTCAATGATGANCTAACGCAGCTTTACGGTGTTGATGAGGCNAAAGAGAAGGTAGTTCTTGACCCTATGAAGATAGCAACTCTGGAATACGAGAGNNATAGAATTCCAATAGATATTGACCCGCACCTCGGGTAAGAGTGAAGTGTGGTCCGCTCTACATTGGAGCCGATTGCGATGAGGGGTTTTCTGGATGTCAAAGGGCTTACAGNATTCCTGATTGGNGTTACAATTCTTGTAATTGCTGTTGGCGGATTNATCAGAATCAACGATGCAGGGGAGTCTTGTCCTGATTGGCCCAAATGCTTTGGCACTTGGGGATTTGACATATCTGAACAAGAGCAAGGGCAATGGTANGAAGAAAATCCGGAAGAGGTAGATTCTAGAGGGGCCGGCCATAGATATTCAAAGTTTCAAATTTTCACAGAATGGTTGCACAGATTTCTTGCCGGAGCTATATTGGGNCCTTTGGTAATTGCAAATTGGTGGCTCATTAGGTCAGACGATACTGTCGGATCTGAAGCTGTGATGGCATCAAATTTCTCAGTAGCTCTGATAATCTGGCAAGGTGCAATCGGATGGCTGACAGTTAGAATGGATAACGAACATTGGAGCGTGGCCCTGCACCTTGGNTCTGCACTTGCTTTCCTACTCTGTCTGTTTTGGCTTTGGCTGGCTATTTGCGACCACAGANACCAAAGGCACAGATGGATTGACTTCAATTCGGATTTCTCCTCAAAATGGAAGGATCGGTTGTTTTGGCTTGCATTTGGTGGATTAGTAACATTATTCTCTGGAGTATTTGTTTCGACCACTCCTGGAGCGAATTTCGGATGNGGGGTGAATGGAATCCCCAATTCATGGCCTCTTTGCCAAGGAAAGGTTGCTTCNGGCATAGAGGATGTTTTTGCACAATCACAGATGATTCATAGATGGTTGGTTGGAATGATGGAAGTTATTCTAATTGTATCTTGTTATATAATATGGAAAGAGGCCGATGAGGATNTTTCCAATCAGTTGATGAGAAATTGGATATGGGCAGCAACNGGGATATACGTNTTGAACGTAGCAATAGGAGCAGTGTACATACTATCCTGGGATATTGATGATGGATATATGGAATGGCTCTCACTAGTCCATTTATTACTTGCATCCTCTACTTTCATTTTACTCGCTACCACATGGATTGGTGCAACTAGGTCTACGNGGAGTGTAGAAAAATGAGCGGNTTGGGTGGATTTGTTGAGCTGACCAAACCAAAGGTAGTGGTCCTACTTCAGATCACAGCAATCTGCTCCATCATTGTCCATGACTGCCTTGATTCTAGCTTTGGGTTATCATCATTCGGAACNATGGCGATAGTTTTCATTGGAGGTTTTCTCTCTGCNGGAGGTGCGAATGCAATCAATATGTGGTATGATAGGGACATTGACCCACTGATGAAAAGAACTGAGGCTAGGCCGATACCCTCGGGAGCAATAACTCCTAATTCCGCATTGATTTTTGGAGTTTTAATCTCAATTATGGGGGTAATGTGGTTTCTGATTCTTGCCAACCAAGTGGCTGCCTTTTGGTCTGCATTCAGNATTTTGTTCTATGTTTTTGTTTACAGCATTTGGCTAAAGAGAAGCACTCCCCAGAATATTGTAATCGGGGGAATAGCCGGATCAACCCCCCCNATAATTGGTTG
Source organism: Methanobacteriota archaeon (assembly GCA_002728565.1). GTDB lineage: Archaea > Thermoplasmatota > Poseidoniia > Poseidoniales > Thalassarchaeaceae > UBA36. The sequence continues at coordinate 2,951 of PBUX01000032.1, forward strand.
GGCCGCTGCAGAAGGGGGCCTAGGAATCTCAACCGGTTCTTTTCGATCTTTCCTAGTTTCGATTATTGACATAGGTAGCATGCTGCCTTGGCTGATGTTTCTGCTGATTTTCCTCTGGACCCCGCCACACTTCTGGGCTCTGGCTCTGTATCGCTCAAAGGAATACGCAAGCGTTGGCGTTCCGATGCTTCCCAATGTGAAAGGCCCGCATAGAACGTTGATGGAAATGAAAGCTTACGCTATTCTTCTGGTTTTAGTTTCACTGACCATACCAGTAAGTTTTGGGGGNTTTGATAGTGATGATGCTATCTACCANATCCTAGGATGGACCGTGTTGCTGCTTAGTTTATGGTATGCCTCGACCATTTGGAGAATTGACTTTAATGAAGAGCCTGACCAAACTGGCAGAATAAAAAGTGCTGCGAGCTCTTTTTACATCTCAATGCTTTATCTTGCATTGATGTTTGTAGTTCTAGTGGCGGCGAGCTTTGGATTAACAGGAGCTNTNATGGGCGGAGCTTTGTCAATTTTCTCNATTTTTAGAAATGAGTCAAGGATATCTAACTAGAAGCCCGATGGTTTGAAACACCGAACGACCCATCGCGGCTTGCTGGTGGAACTGTGGAAGAGCAAGATTTGATTTACGACTGGAACTCAATTGATTACGANATTGAGAGGAATCCATCGAATCACCCNCATGAACTGTGGTTCGACGACGAGACTCTGCGCGATGGTTTGCAGAGTCCTAGTGCCAGAAACCCGTCTATTGAAGAAAAGATTGAGCTGATTGANTTCATGGAAAGGCTTGGGATTCAGAAGGTTGACCTAGGTCTNCCCGGTGCTGGGCCNTTCCATATTGAGCACATTGATGCAATGCTGCAACATATGGGAGATAACGAATACAGTATTCGACCAGGTTGCGCGGTTAGAACGGTTGTTTCGGATATCGAGCCTCTCGTCGAATTGCAGGCAAAACACGAGAGGGAGATTCAAGCCAGTGCTTTCTTGGGAACAAGTCCGATTAGACAATTCGCTGAAGGGTGGACAATGGAGAAGATTCTCTCAACGGCCGAGTCTGCTGTTACTTTTGCTGTAGAAAATGACATCCCAGTGATGTTTGTAACAGAAGATACCACAAGGAGCAAGCCCGAAGAAATAAAAGAGATCTATTCTCGAGCTATAGAACTTGGAGCTGATAGGATTTGCNTCTGCGATACCTGCGGGCATGTGACTCCGAATGGAGTCAGGAAGTTGCTCGGTTACATACAGGAAGAGGTCATCCCCGACACTGGAGTGAAACGTAGGGAAATAGAGGTAAATTGGCACGGACACCAAGACAGGGGNCTTGGTGTGGCAAACAATCTAGCGGCCTACGAAGCTGGGGCAGACGTAATCCACGGAACTGCCTTGGGTGTTGGAGAAAGAGCGGGCAACGCCCCATTGGATCAGACTCTGGTAAATCTTAGTTTAATGGGTGTAATCAATAACGATTTGAAAGGGCTGAATGAATATATGCGCAAAGCTCACGAATATGTCGAAGTTGCCTTGCCTCACAACTATCCNGTTTTTGGCNATGATGCATTTGAGACCGGGACTGGGGTNCATGCATCCGCAGTTGTAAAGGCGATGAAAAAGGGAGATGANTGGTTGGCTGATCGTGTCTACTCGGGCGTTCCAGCCGGTGATTTTGGACTGCAACAAATAATCAGAATTGGGCATATGAGTGGAAGGTCGAATGTTGTTCATTGGCTTGAGAGAAATGGNTACGAAATTGAAGATGNAATCGTGAACCACGTGTTCGAGGTCGCNAAGGGGCAGAGAAGAATGATGACTGANGGAGAAGTCAAGGAAGCAATTTCAAAGTACAGATCTGGCTAATTTTAGCATACAGAATTATACGTTTGAAAAACTCTCAGGTGTCATGACAAGAGTGGGTATTGCAACTCTCGCCGCTTTGTTCGTGGTGATTATGCTGGCTTCGCCTGTACAAGCGCAAGATGAAACTGAGGAGGATGGAAATGTGGTGATTGATGTGATCTTACCTGTATCCCTTGCATTCATTATGTTCTCACTTGGNCTGGGCCTTACCATGGATGACTTCACAGTAATTGCAAAGGAGCCCAAGGCATTTGGNGTGGGNTTAGTGAACCAGATGTTGGTACTNCCAATTATGGGATTTGCGATTACANTACTAGCCGGACTCGAGGGAGAGTTGGCAGTAGGAATGATGATTCTGGCATGTTGTCCGGGAGGAGTTACATCAAACATACTAACAAAGCTAGCCAAGGGGGATACTGCCCTATCAATATCTTACACGGCGGTAATTTCCGTTGTCTCAGTTCTGACCTTGCCAATAATTGTTGGACTTTCCATGGATCACTTCATGGATGAAGGCGTGCCTTCATTCGACATTATTGGTCTTGGATTGACAATGTTCCTATTGACTACAATTCCAGTTGGAATTGGCATGATCATCCGCTGGAAGAAGGTCGACTTTGCCAATAGCATAGAAAGAGCTGTAAATAGCTTTGCAGCTATTCTTTTTGCAATCATCGTGATTGCCGCAATAGCAAGTGAATGGGATACCCTGATGGACAACATNGGAACTCTGGGGCCTGCTGTAATTGCGNTAAATGTGATAATGCTATCAATAGGCTATCAGAGTGCGAAGTTGCTCAATTTAGAGATGGACAGGGCCATTACNGTTTCCATTGAGAGTGGTATTCAGAATGCAACTGTGGGCATTACCGTTGGCGGACTGATATTGGCTGCNCCTGACGGAGGCCTTTCCACACTGAGTCTTCCTTCTGGGGTGTATGGTGTCCTGATGTATATCGTAATTGCTCCATTCATGTATTGGAGAATATATTCTCACAAAGAAAACCAGGATACCCCCATATGAAATTAGAAATGTGACTTTCCTTCCTAACAGGCATTACGAATTTCTATATCCTGATGGGGTTCGAGATGGTACATGAGTCGCGTCGTAGTGATCGTTGGATTGCTGATTTTATCGACAGCGGCGAGTTTTGTGCAAGGAGAAAAATTGCAATCAGATGATGAAGAAGGAAATTTGTTTCTGCCGACTTATTCAAGAGCCGTGCAACTTGCATTCGCTAGAGTATCGGATTTGGAAAGTTACGATACTGAAGAGCTGTCCGAAGTTGAATCTTGGCTAATTGTAACCAGTTTGCCGATAGATGAGCACCGTACTAGTTTTGGAAAACCCGACTTTTCTGTTGATACCGGGATACTTGCAGGTACGTTCATCTGGAGTTACGAAAACTCTGGTGAAGCGATAAAGAAGTTAGAGAAATCTCTTCTGAATAGTGAAATTGAGACATTCTCACCAATAATCGAGAGGGATCATTCAACAAGATTTACCCCCAACGATCCCGATTTCGTTAGACAGTGGCATTTGGAGAACACTGGTCAGTCAAATGGGGTAATTGGAGAGGATGCCAACGTCACTGGTACATGGGACAAGTATAACGGCAGCGGAGTGACAATCAGCGTGATTGATGATGGATTAGAGCACACCCACCCGGATATTCAGCCCCACTACTCTGCTTCGCTGTCATATGACTGGTGTAATGATGACTCGGATCCAACACCTCAATCTTGGAACGGCCATGGAACTTCTGTAGCAGGTGTTGCTGCAGCTGTTGGGAATAACTCCCTAGACGTCACTGGAGCTGCTTTCGGTGCCACTATTGCCGGCTCTACCCTGATCGCGTGTGGAACAAGTGATGGCTTGGAAGCGGATGCACTGAGCTACAAAAAGGATGAAATTGACATTTACACGAATTCATGGGGGCCTTTCGATGATGGATCGAGGCTGGAGGCCCCGGGGCCTCTGACAATCGCGGCAATGGAGAGCTCGGTTTATTCTGGACGTTCTGGACTTGGAAATATCTACACCTGGGCTGCTGGGAACGGATTGGCAAATAATGACAACTCCAACTATGACGGGTACGCAAATAGTAGGTATACAATTGCAGTCACCGCAATAAACCACGATGGGTCCCAATCCTGGTACGCCGAGCCTGGAGCTAATGTCCTAGTTGCTGCACATTCTGATGGAGATGGCGAGGGCATCACGACAACTGACATAACCGGTTCAGGTGGCTCTAACTCAGGCAATGTTACAGAAGACTTCGGTGGTACTTCTAGCGCGACTCCACTGGCTGCAGGGGTTATTGCCCTGATGCTAGAGGCTAATCCCAATCTTTCTTGGAGGGATGTACAGAATATTTTGGTACATAGTTCCAGAATTGTTGACTCAAGTGACTCTTCTTGGCAAACTAATGGAGCGGGGCTTCAAGTTTCCCACAAGTACGGTTTCGGTTCAGTTGATGCAGGAGCTGCTACCTCAATGGCTGAGAATTGGACGAGTAGCGGACATGAGTCTAATGCCTCATTCGGCCCATTTACCCTCGGTCAGGTTCTTTCTGATGGTGCATCAGGATGGGATGAATTCAATGTTTCAGTTCCAGTTGACTTGCAAATCGAATCAATAGACCTGATTGTCGATATCGACCATCCAAACAGAGGTGAATTGGAGATTATCCTTCAATCGCCGGATGGCCATGTTTCATGGCTTGCAGAGGACCACTCAGATTCTTCAAACGACTACTCTAATTGGATGTTCAATACAGTTCAGCATTGGGGGGAGTCTTCTGCAGGGAATTGGACCCTGAGAATCAGGGATTCCTATTCCGGAAACACTGGTACTCTGAACATGTGGGAGATTATTTTCCATGGAGTAGGAAACATTTCAGATTTCGACGAGGATGGTTGGCCTGACTACAACGACGATGATGATGACAATGATGGATGGGGGGATGAGACTGAGAATGATTGCGGTACCGATCAATTCAACGCTAGCTCATACCCTACGGATTCGGATTTAGACGGTGATTGTGACTATTTGGACATGGACGATGATGATGACGGATGGAGTGATGAGACTGAGAATGATTGCGGTACCGATCAATTCAACGCTAGCTCATACCCTACGGATTCGGATTTAGACGGTGATTGTGACTTCGTTGATATCGATGACGATAATGATGGACTAAGTGATGAAAATGAGACCTTGCTGTACAAAACTGACCCATTGGACCCAGACACCGATGGGGATGGTCTTGGGGACTTCGAGGAAATCTCAACCTACGGAACCAACGCCCTTGACCCAGACACCGATGGGGATGGGATTCTTGACGGAGTTGAGATAGATAGCTTTCAAACCGATCCATTGACTTTCAATAACGATAACGATACAGATGGTTGGTACGATTTCCAAGATTGCGACGATGACGATGATGAAAGTGCTCCTGACCTGAGCGAAGAACTAGATGGAAAAGACAATGATTGCGATGGAATGGTGGATGAGGGTTTCAATGGGTCTGATTCAGACCAGGATGGAATTTTTGATTGGGCAGAGTATCATGTACATGGAACAAACTTCACAGATTCAGACACCGACAATGATGGATTGGATGATGGAACCGAGATCCTAGTAAAGTTGTCTGACCCCCTTGTATTCGATGATGATTTAGATGCAGACGGTTTCTACTGGTTCGAGGATTGTGATGATAATGAGTCATTGATGCACCCAACTCTATCAGAATTATTGGATAGTTTGGACAACGACTGCGATTCCCTAATCGACGAGGACTTCTGGTCAATTGACTCAGACTTAGACGGACTGACTGATTATGATGAGTTTCACAACCACTCCACAGATCCGAATGACGGTGATTCAGATGACGATGGCCTTACAGATGGAACTGAAATTAGCCTTGACTCCGATCCAAACCAAATAGACCTAGATTCTGATTCAGATGGCATTTTCGCATTCATGGATTGTAATGACGAGGACCCGGAAGTAGGTGACGTTCCCGAGAAGTTGGACGGGAAGGATAACGACTGCGACGATTTAGTAGACGAAGACTTCTACTTTAGCGATGCTGATGGGGACCAAATATTGGATTACGAAGAGTTCCATAATTACTCCACTAACCCCTTCTCAAACGATTCTGATATGGATGGTCTCAATGATGGAACTGAAATTCTGATAAAGTTCTCCGACCCATTGGGATATGACTATGATAGGGATTTAGATGGATTCTACGAATTCGAGGACTGTGACGATTTAGTTAGTACCACATTCCCTGGTGCAAGTGAGTTGTGGAATGGTGTCGACGACGATTGCGATCAAGTAATTGACGATGGAATTGACCGTGCATCTTCAGTGACCTTGCTGCCAAGAAATGCCGAGGTTGTTTTCTGGGACTCTGCTAACGAATCTTTGATTCTGACCATAGGGGGGGTTTCTGAAAGTCTGGAGGCCCAAATAATTTGGACTTTCGAAGAGTTCTCCATAGAAGACAACGCCACTTCTGGTGGTAGGAGGGTATCTTTGGATCCTATTGACTGTAGTGACCCAGCGACCTATCTTGAGGATCAGCTATGCTCTGAGGGTTCTGGAAGACAGTATGTTACAGCCGAGATTGTCGAATCGGGTAGTTCAACGATGCTGGTTTGGGAAATCTGGGTAAACATCTGGATTGAGGAAGAAGAGTCCTCGACTTCCATAATAGGTTCAATTGGCTTCTTCGGAGTCTCTTTACTGATTGTTGGTCTCTTCGGCATTGGAATAATTGCGGGTTTCAGAATATCTTACAATAGCAGACTGCAAGATGCTTTGGATGCATACGGGATTATTCCGGAAAGACTTGCAATAGCACCAAATTCATCTGGAGCAGATTTACCTTCGGCCCCGGACCTACGGGATAATTTGGAAAATATAGCAGAGGAGATGAATTAGGACGATCCTAGGAGTCGTCTTCCACGTCTCCCCATTCCGCATCTGGAGAGCCTCCGGACCACTCACCGAAGACAGCGATGTCTTCGACATCGTCGTCGTCCCTCCATGGCGGATCACCGTCTAACCCGCTTATTATCAAGCAATCATCATCATCAAGACTGGCTTTGAGAGTAGAGACGCCCCTCTTTACTGGAAGCAAGTGCCCTATCGGAGAGCCGGAGTTGACAAATGGGTGAGTTGCAGTACTGATTAGAAGTCCCCTTTCTGGTGAAAGGATATCATGGTCTTCCCCTGGTATTTCGGGGTCAGTGACCGTTGCAACTATCTCTCCCTTTTCGACAAAGCTCCCAGCTGGTGCCAATACATCGAGTAAACCTCCTTGATCGGATCTTATCCAAACAGATCCAGATGCAAGGATCCGGAATCTGGGTTTACTCGGGTATCCTGGAATCATCCTCAGGCTCCTTAGCAGATTGATAATTCCAAAAATTGAGACTTGTACTGATTCTGGATCTGCTTCATCTGATCCGCCCCCCTCATAGGTGATGCATGCAATATCGTTAGCATTCGCGACTCTTCTAAGTGAGCCACGAGGCCCCTCAGTGTCCAGTATTGTCTCAATCCCAAATGCCCTCCCAATCTTATTACTTCCCGGGTGAGCTAGGTTGGCTCTTATCTGTGGGAGATTCGTCCGACCCTTGGCTGCAGTATGAAAATCCACAACGTAATCACTGTTATTGATTATCAGTTTCCATAGCCTATCTGCGACACGAGAGGTTGTATTGCTATCTGGTTTCCCAGGGAAGGCCCGGTTCAAATCCCTACCATCTGGGAAGTATCTGACCCTCCTCCTATATCCTGGGAGATTGACTATTGGGATGATTCGAAGAGTACCAGCGAGTGTTGATGGATCCAATATTTTCTCAGGGCCCATGAAATTCTGCCCGCATAGGTATGTCAATGCAAGTGGACCAACGAGCTCGTCGCCGTGGACCGCTCCAAGAAGGGTCACAACTGGCCCTGGCCTGGATCCATGCAAAACTGTGACAGGGACAGGCCATGATTCGCCGATTTCTACATCAAGAAGATCATATTGTAAATTCCTAATTGACCCCGGCTTGATCCTCTTCCTTAGGAAAGAGTGATTCGTTGGACCTGAGCTTCGGGACCATTTCTTTGGACTTCCTGAAACGTCCTCTAGGGCCTTCTCAATTTCCCTTCTCCTGCTCTTGGGAATTTGATTTGCTATCTTGATAGGTGAGAATCTCCTCCTCTTTGAACGCGATGTGGGTTTGTCCAAATTAGGCAGGACGGAATCTTCGATGTTGTCTGAAGCCACTATGGCCGCTACTAGTACTTGAATTAAAAAAATGGGTGGAGGATTCTCGAGAAAATTCAATTCCTAGAACCTTCTAGATGAATCATGAGCGGGTTATCTGGTGATTCTGTGCAGGATCTTTTCGCTCCAAGTAGTATATGTTTTGGATGCGGCCCTGCCAATAAAAATGGTCTGAGAATTAAATCCTACAGATCGGAGAGTGGGCTGGAGATGGAATTCTCCCCTGATGAAGAGCACCAAGCTTTTCCTGGAATGATTAATGGTGGCATAATCGGTACGTTGCTGGACTGTCATGGCAATTGGACGGCAGCTATTGCTTTGATGGACCAAGCTGGTGATCATGCCCCCCCATGCACAGTCACTGCCTCATACAGCATCAAGCTGAGGAGGCCTACTCCATATGGTCCAATTATTCGCGTGACTGGTGAGGTAACTGAAATCGGCGAGGACAGGGCCAATGTGCGTATGACCCTCATTTCTGAGGGTAAAGTGTGCGCCACTGGCGAAGGGTTGTTTGTTTCAGTAAAAGAGGGACATCCTGCCTACCATAGGTGGAGTTGAAATTCACTCGGCATCCTTTAGAACGGCCGAATTATTGTTGCTCCATGAGAGGGGCGGAGAATGGGGGACCCGTCGAAATTTCTGATTTAGAATTGGATTCAAGATTGGAGAATTTTCTTTCTGGAGAATGGGGAATAAAGGAGCTCTTTCCGCCTCAAGCTGCTTCCCTTCCTCTTGCGTTGAAAGGAGAGAGTCTGGTATTGTCAATCCCAACTGCGAGTGGTAAATCATTGGTAGCTTATACCACAATGTTACAAAGGTTGACTACCGATCTAATCGGCTGCAAGGGCTTCTATATTGTCCCATTGAAGGCTCTTGCTTCGGAGAAATTCGAAGAGCTGAAAGCGATATCTAGCCAAATGGGGCTTAAGGTTGGACTCGCCATTGGAGATAGAAGTGGTGAAATGAGTTCAATGAAGGAGGCAGACATTTTGGTTTGTACCAGTGAGAAGCTGGATTCAATAATTAGGGGTGGATCGTCTATTTTGGACGATATAGGAATTGTAGTAGCTGACGAGTTCCACATGTTGCAAGATCCGAATAGAGGGCCAACTCTAGAGATTCTGCTATCAAGGATTATGCATCATAGAGGGGACGTTCAGATTCTGGCATTGTCAGCCACGGTTGGTAATGGAGAAAAGCTCGCCAACTGGCTTGGAGCTAGATTGATTCGTTCTGAATGGAGACCTGTGACCCTATATTGTGGAACAATAACGGGGCTTGAAATTAACTTCCACAGTGTAGATGGTCCAGGGGAAGATAAGTTATTGCCAGAATCAAGGACTTTAGAAGGTGGGACCCAGAAGAGTATTCACGCGGTTCTGGACGATACTGTGGGAAGTGGTGGCCAGTTACTGGTTTTCGTATCTTCCAGGTCATCGGCTCAGAAAGAGGCAAGAGAGCTTTCAAATCATGTTATTTCCAAAGTGAAAAATGAAGATGAGAATTATGGCCAAGATTTGGTTTCATCATGGAAAGAAATTTCAGAAGCTTGCATCGATAGAGGTGAGGAGTCTATCACTGTAAAATTATTGAGAAATGCATTAATGGGCGGAGTCGCGTTTCATCATGCTGGACTTGGTTCTAAACACAGGAAGATAATTGAGGATGGTTTCAAAGAAGGGAAAATAACTTGTTTGGTAGCCACTCCGACCCTTGCTCAAGGGGTGAATCTTCCTGCTAGCAGAGTTCTGATCAGGGATTCTAGAAGATGGAATACGATAGCAGCCAGGAATATCCCACTTCCCGTGATGGAAATTAGGCAGATGCTAGGCAGAGCCGGTAGGCCTGGATTTGACGACTTTGGAGAGTCCCTGCTGATATCGAAAAACAAAGAAGGAGAGGAGGATTTAGTTGAGAGATACCTAAGGGGGCAAGCAGAAGATGTCTCTTCCAAACTTGCAAACCCCAGCGCAATGAATGTAGAGGAGGATGGGGCGCTACTCACGCATGTGCTATCGATAATTTCTTCAGCTGGAATAAATGATAGAGATGGAATTTCGATGTTTTTGTCCAAGACCTTCCTAGCAACCCAGATGCATCCAGAAATTCTGGAAGGCAGAGTTGATGATGTGATTTGTTGGTTGGTTGAGAATGGAATGATAGAAAGGATGGGCGAGTCTGAGGAGGTTACTATGAGAATTCGTGATAGGGGAGGTACTGAAATTGACTCAGAAGAATGGCAGGATGACTTACCTTCCTGGGCTGACTCAGCTTCGGATATTCCTGGATTAGACCTATTCTCTAGGAATTACAGACGTGATAGTAGGATTTCTCGGAGGAGAGGCCCGGCTGTTTTTGGTTTCACGAAAGCCAATATCTACGAATCAGATGGTGATTTATTGCCCGAACCTGTGACTATGTCCTACAAATCTACAAAACTTGGATCGCTGGTCTCAAGATTGTACCTAAATCCGATCTCTGGGAAGATAATCTATGATGGTCTGTCGAATGCAATGAGAATAATTTCTGGAGAAGATGAGATCGGACAGTTATCTCCAATGAGTATTTTGCATTTGGCTGCATGCACCCCTGATTTCATTCCACTCTGGCTAAGGAAGGATGATTTCGATGTAATTCAAGAGGCTTTACATGGTCACGAGCGGGAGCTGCTTGCAGAATCTGTTGATCTGGAAGAAGAGCGTAGAATGAAGGGTGTATTGGTGGTCCAATCATGGATAGAAGAAGAGAGTCTTGGGGCTATAGAAAATCAATGGGGGGTCCAACCTGGTGATTTGCGAGGTAGAGTAGAGCTTCTAGAATGGTTAATTTTCGCGATGAGGAGGATAGTCTCTGATGATCCTGAGTTGGCTAAATTTGGAGTAAGCGCCCAAAAAACGCTTTTTCAATCAATTGATGAGGTCCATAGAAGAGTAAGATTTGGATGTAAGTCGGATATTCTTGGACTTGTTGCCATCAGAGGAGTGGGAAGAATACGTGCCAGGGAAATGTCGAGCTTGCTAGGTGTGACAAGTGCCTCTGATGTTGCAATGATGACTGAAAGAGATTGCAATATTCTTTCAGAACAAAGGGGATGGAGTCCCAAACTAGTGGAGAAAATGAAGAGTTCCGCGAAATATGATTCGGTGAAGAAGCACTAATCACATTCTTCAACGGAATCGCATCGGCAATCATGGATCCGGACGTCCTAGTTCCATGGTTTCCGGCTTGGGGGATGAATTTCTCAAAGCCAATAGAGAGCATATTCTCCATCGTATCTGAATTTAACGAGTTTAGACCGAGCAATAGGTGGCTGTTGGCATCTTTTGATGTGATTGCCAGTGAAGTACACCTATGGGGTACTTGGTATTCACTTCGCAGGAATGAAGAGAGTGGCTCAATGGTCGCCAAGACTCCGGATGCAGAATTCCTCAGAATTCTGGCAGGTACCCATCAGATCTCGAGAGCATTTGAGAGAGCTGGGCTGTCTGAAGGAGATGCTAGGGCTTGGATCATATCGCTCCCGGAGATAGAAATAGGTGAGGGATTCGGCGAGTTCAAGATTCCGAGGGACTGCTACTCTGATTTATGTGAAGAGGGATACAGGATAATTGAACAGATAGGTGGATCGATAATTCCGAAGAGGCCGGTTCCTTCTGAAGAAGGCCTAGAAAAACTGGGTTCCTCGGCTGCAGGTTCTTCCAAGGAAGATGATCTAGAAGGTAGGTTTCTAGCACACATGGCATTGGCCGACTTGCGTTGAAAACAGTCAAATTGATAGGCTTAGGCTCAGGGCATTGGCTGAGATATGTCCAAGTTCTACGGGTTCGGGTTTTGCAAAGATTGTGACGTAGCTTGTACATCTGGGAACTTTTTGGATTTTCAGGGTAAAAGGTACTGTGTTGCTTGCTGGATAGAGAAAGGCAACCCGGAACATCCCGATTTGGAGAAGGTTCGTGAGAAGGTTGCGTCTGCTGCTGAAGAGTGGAAGTGTGCAAAGTGGTCACGCGAGGAGGGGCCGCTACCACTGGGTCCCAAGGCACACAAAAATTGAGGTCTCAAAATGGGCCCTGGTTTCATCACTGAGGTAGATGCAACAATATGGGAAAATATAGAGCCTTACACGAGTGATTTATTGCAAAGAGAGCTCAGTTGCTCTGGATGTCTGGAGAGTCTGATTGCTGATGCTTCTGAGCTCTCCGAGCATGTTTCAGAGGCTGGCGCTCTCCTCTATATAGAAATGACATGCGACACTGAAAACGAAGATAAGAAAGTCGCATTCCTCACTTTTGTTTCACAAGTAAGTCCAAAGCTATCAGAATTTTCAGATGCGCTGAATAGGAGAATTGTGAATCATCCCTCAGTCGAAGAGTTACCAGAAAGATATGACCTGATGCTTAGAGCAATAAGAACTGATGTCGAGATATTTCGTGAGGAAAATATTCCACTTGGTGTCAGAGAAACAGAGCTGGTTACCGAGTCTCAATCAATCACTGGTGCAATGACAGTAGATTTCAATGGCGAAGAAATGACCTTTCCTCAGATGGGATCTTTTCTGGAGTCTAATGATAGATCAGAGCGTGAGTCGGCATGGGTAGCAATGTCGGAAAGGAGAATGCAAGATCACGATAGGCTATCCCAGATTTTCGATGAGTTGATCGGAATAAGGCATCAGATGGCATTGAATGCAGGATTCGAAAGCTATACCGATTTTATGTTCAAGGCCAGACACAGGTTCGACTACACTGTAGAGGACTGCTTGGAGTTTCATAACTCAGTGGAGTCGGTGTGTATGCCAATTCTACGTGAGATAAATCAAGAGAGGTCTAAGGGTCTGGGAATCGGTGATCTAAGGCCATGGGATGTCAACGAAAAGACTGGGTCAGGCCCGGACATCCACGGTAGGAGTCCGCTTAGGCCATTCAAGACTGTAGATGAGATGGTGAAGGGATTGAGTGAAATGTTCAGCGATATTTCGGAGGACCTCGGTGGTATGTTCGAAAGGCTAGTTGAAATGGATACTCTTGATCTTGATACTAGAAAGGGCAAGGCCCCAGGTGGGTATCAGTATTATCTGGAGAAAAGCAGGGTGCCATTCATATTCATGAATGCTGCAGGACTTCAGAGTGATCTGGAGACGATGATCCACGAAGCTGGTCACGCCTTCCACTCACTATATTGTGGCCACCTAGAGCTCATTGGCGAGAGGGATTACCCGATTGAGTTTGCAGAAGTTGCTTCTATGTCAATGGAGCTTCTAACTCAACCATGGTGGAATAAATTCTACGATGCAGAAGAGGCGAACAGAGCGCGTAGAACACACCTTGAGGGAGTCGTGTTCCTCCTACCATGGATTGCAACCATTGACTCGTTCCAGCATTGGATATATGCCAATCCGAGTCACACAAGAGAGGAGCGTGCGCAGGTCTGGCAATCTATCAGAGATCGATTTGGCTCTGAGATGGATTGGGGCGACTATACTGACTTCAGGGGATTGTCTTGGCAGCAGCAAGGTCACCTATTCGGAGCGCCCTTCTACTATATCGAGTATGGAATTGCACAACTTGGTTCACTACAACTTTGGAAAACACAAATGAAAGACCCCCAGAAGGCTCTGGATGACTACGCTAATGCAATGCGACTTGGCAACACTAGGACTCTGCCTGATCTATTCTCGGCTGCGGACATCAAGCTGGGGTTCGATGAGAGCCACTTCACTTCTCTGATGGGTGATGTAGAAGAGGCCCTATCTGAGCTACCAATTTAGCCTTCGGACTCCGGGGCCTACGCTAATCGCGCAAGCCCTCGGATGTCACGGTGAAGACCGCTTCGCCTTCGGGCAGATTTGGGCTGTCAATGAGGCGAGCTATTCTCCGGCCCCCCTTTGACTTCCTTAGATACAAGCGGAATGTACTAGCATGGCCTACGATGTGTCCACCAATGGCCTTAGTTGGATCGCCCCACATTGCATCGGGTTTTGACATGACTTGGTTTGTCACCAACACCAGAGCATTTTGTACATCGGCGATTTGTTTCAGCTCCTTCATGTGACGATTTAATTTCTGCTGCCTTGTTGCTAGCATTCCTCGTCCTATGTACTCTGCACGGAAGTGGCTCGTCAAGGAGTCGACAATTACGAGCTTGACATCGATATTCTTGGACATTCTCTTTATCTCATCGACCAGGAGCATCTGATGTGCTGAGTTGTATGCCCTTGCTACGTGAATTCTGTTCAATGCATCCTCTGGCTTGATGCCGACAGACTCTGCCATCTGCGCTATCCTCTCTGGTCTGAATGTGTCTTCAGTATCTATGTAGAATACCTCTCCATCAAAACCTCCACTTTCTTTTGGTAGGATTGTGTTTACTGCAAGCTGATGGCCGATCTGTGTCTTACCGCTTCCGAATTCACCGAATACCTCCACTATTGCCTGCGTCTCGAAACCACCCCCCAGTAACTCATCCAAGCTCGAAGTACCGGAGGTCAGCTTCTCGACTCTGCTCCTTCTATCCAATAGTGCATTACCACTAACGAAACCACCTATATTTGCCAACTTTTTTGCACCTGAAATGATTTTTGAGGAAACCGCTTCGCCCAGTTCTGCCTGTTCTGCTAGCTCGGGTGGGCTCATGACTGCTATTGCAAGCAGATCTTCAAATCCTGCCTCTCGTAATTTCTCTGCTGTAGCTGGCCCTACACCGGGTAGATCTTCTATTGTGGGCTCAGGTTCATCAACATCAATCACTATCTCCTCATCCTCGACTGTTTCACTCGCTGTTTTCTCTTTCATCTCTACACCTTCTGATGCCATTTGGCTATTGGTGGTTTATGAACAAGTTATGGACCCATGTCTTTTGATTGAAAGTATATTTTCTTCATTATTCCACTCAGTGTTATGGTTTTTCACTTTCACTTTGATTTTTGGTAGCGGGTGGTGGATTTGAACCACCGGTCTCCGGGTTATGAGCCCGACGAGATAACCTGACTACTCCAACCCGCTGCGCTGCCCCTGAGGCATCGATTATTTGAAGCGCGCGGGAGAAAAATCGGATTATTAGGGCAACAGTATTGTGATGTCAGCATTCCGACAACGTTTGAACGACCCATGGTAGGCGACTTGTTAATCAAAAATGCTACCTTGGTTTTGCCTAGTCAAGTTGTAGAGGGGGACTTGCGTGTTTCATCGGGTTCAATTTCGAGCATCGCTAGAGGAGGCGGTTTGGAGCCAAATATTGACGAACCGGTTATTGATGCGACGGGTTTGCATCTTCTTCCTGGCATCATTGACCCCCATGTTCACTTCAGGGAGCCTGGTCATATTGAAAATGAAGATCTCGAAAGTGGAAGTAGGGCTGCAGCTGCAGGCGGAGTGACCTCTTTCCTCGACATGCCCAACAATAGCCCCAATACTACAAACCGTACAACGATAGAGAGAAAGATTTCACTTGCATCGAAGAAATCGGTAACTCACCATGGATTCTTCATAGGCGCCACAAAGAACAATGTTTTGGATTTACAAAGCGTTGAAGGGATGGATGGTGTTTGTGGAATTAAGGTATTTATGGGCAGTAGTACAGGGGATTTGCTTGTTCACGAGCAAGAAAATCTGGAGGAGATATTCGCCAACACAGGGGGAATAATTGCGACCCATGCGGAAGACGAGGAGCGTTTACAACAGCGTAAAACAGAGTTCAATCATCGCACAGACATCGCTTCGCATGCTGAGTGCAGGGATGTGGAGTGTGCTTTCCTAGCTACGAAGAGAGCGGCAGCTCTAGCCAAGGATCATGATCACCGGCTTCACATCGTCCATCTTACCAGTGGCAAAGAGGCTGATTGGATACAGAAAAACAAAGCTGATCTCATTACCACTGAGGTCTGCACCCAACATCTGACATTCGACCAAGATGATGTAGAGAGACTTGGTGAGCGATTATTGATGAATCCACCAATTCGATACACCGAGGATAGGGATGCCCTTTGGAGGGGGCTTAGGAATGGAGCGATTGATTGTATTGTTACCGATCATGCGCCACATTCACTGGAGGCGAAGTCTGCTGGTTTCCCAGATTCTCCAGCTGGGATGCCAGGAGTGGAGACGTCTTTGCCCCTTATGCTGACTCACGCGATGAATGGCAAATGTAGCCTAACTGAGGTTGTCCGATGGATGTGTGAGGGGCCCGCCAGGGTTTACGGAATTAGAGACAAGGGGGCCCTGATTGATGGTCATGATGGAGATTTGACGCTCGTTGATTTGGAAAATCGTCGGACGATAACGGATTCTGATACCTGGACAAAGGTAGGCTGGACTCCATATGCAGGGATGGAGCTAACTGGTTGGCCGATGTACACTATCGTAGATGGAGAAGTGGTTCACAAGCGCGAGGCTGGTGGATCACTGCGTGGTACTGCGGTTGCTAAATCGGGAAGTTCGGGGCGATTACTGAAGTTCGAATGAAATCGTTTCCTACCGATTTCTCAGTCTCACCAATAGATTCCTTCAGGGAATATGGGCATGATTCGACTCATTTTGTTGGCTCAGGTGAAGCTGCCTCTGCCTCATCCTCCACTTCGTAGTGGTAAACAACTGGCTGGTTTCCTGGAAGCTCTAGTTCGACCATCATCTGAAGGTCATCAGTCCTGTGCACTGTTGCTCCACCAGAAGAGAATGCGTAAACGAAGTCCCCCATGAAAATCGACCTCTTGATACTGGTTGTCCCTGACCACCAACTGGAAGTGGTGCCATCATTATAGAATGCTGAGTGGTTGACTTCTCCATGATTGGAAAGTGTACCATTTTCAGTGTCGACTTTTATGGTCTTCAACACTGAAACATATTGGTAACCATAGTGGTAGTATACCCTGCCATTGACTTCTACCTCATCGTAAATGTACCTGTGGGTAGATAGGGGGACAGCTAGTATGTTGTCTGGAGCCCAGTATGTGAAAGCCTTGTGCTCGTAAGTTGCTTCTGAATTAGACCAAGACCACCCGCAATCAGTTATTCTCTCACAATTATCGTCTGCAAATGCCGGAGAAAGGGGAATCGTATCAGAGAGCTTTGGCTTGGTTGTATCACTTACATCGAAGAGAGAGACTTGCGTAGTTGACCAGTCCAATCCCAGACCATCATCTCCCCCTGCAATCCCAATTGTTAGTAGGAAATTATCGTCTATTGGGTGAATGTATGTGGAAACGCCAGGGACTTCTAGCTCACCCAAGATTACAGGGTTTGTTGGTTCTGATAGGTCGATTACCCAAAGAGGGTCTATGTTCATGAAGGTAACCAGATAGCCTCTCTCTCCAACAAATCTTGCGCTCCATATAGTCTCACCATCGGCGATTCCGCCAATGAAACCGACTTCCGATAATGATCCATCGCCGTCGTCCTGAAGAATTGTGACTTGATTGCTTGGACCAGTCCAAACCGGTTCTCCCGACTCATCGACCTCTGTAGGGAGCCACCACCTTCCCCATGCATCAGTAGTTGATGCCACTCTGATGGAGCCCTGATACTCACTAATTGAGAATTGGTCTTGCACCGTCCCATTTACTCTGCCAGAGGCCGAGTAAACCGTATTATTTGCATCGCTGATATCAAAAGAGTGGATATTTGTAGCGTCTTCCCAACCCGAGTTCCTCCAGAACCACCACCAGTCATTTGCCGG
The DNA here is from genome assembly GCA_002728565.1 of Methanobacteriota archaeon. Lineage (GTDB taxonomy): Archaea > Thermoplasmatota > Poseidoniia > Poseidoniales > Thalassarchaeaceae > UBA36. Next base: position 20,791 of record PBUX01000032.1, read on the forward strand.
CTCAGCCAGAATCAAGGTATCCTCGGAAGAGTAAACGTGAGACCAGCTAGACGTGATGTGGTCGACCTCCATTGATACTTCGTCGTTCAGAATTTTTATGCTCATTATTGAGGTGAATCCTCTCCCCGCACTGTCTGAGCTTGCAGAGAACTCTGAACACTGATCCTTGGAAATAGCATGTGTCTTGATGCTGCCGGATTCCAATTCATAGATATGTGGCACGAAGTCATCCAAGGTAAGATTGGAGATGATTGCATCATTGTGAGCCAAGGTCTGATTCATGCTTTCGTTCCATAAATCCATCCGCTCATCGATGTCTTCCTCTGACCAGTAATCATTCGGAAGTTCTACCCAGCTCCTTATTCCATCGAAATAGGTCCAAAGATGAGTGATTGATCTGATTGTCCCATCCACCATTCTTGCAGTCTGGTAGTTGCCCTCTATATACAGCTCTCTCACCACCGAGGGCGAGCTGCGGTCAGAGATGTCTACCACCGTGTACTTTACTAAATTATTAATTCTGGATTTGGTCTGAGAATCGCCGAACAGAAGTCCTCCCAAATCGCTTTCGTGTGGAATTTCCCAACTGTTTATCCTAGAGGAGATGACTAGCTTATCGCCATCAAGCATCATCTGATTCGGGTGACCCTCGATTGTGAGGTTTGACTCCAATGTAAGATTGCCGAACTCAGGGACAGCCATGATCAGTAGTAGCTGGCCATTCAACATGTATACGTGAAAACCGTCCGTCTTCAGGAAGTCGGCCTCATCGACTCCTGATTCCTGGTTGTTGGTTCCGGAAAATTCCCCCTCTCTGGAAGTGCCCGTTGATGGTGCCGAAGATGTGGCCGAATCGGCCCCTGAATCTGCGGACTCGGCTACTGCCATATCCGCCATTGCCATACCTTCCTCGGCAAGCCAGACTCCTCCACCCCAGCCCCCTGAGGTCCAGTGCCAGTAGCTTTCTTGATCCAGAGACACGACCGTCTCATCAAATAATGACTGCTTCAGATCATCCAATAGGGAGTCACATGCATCGTATTTTAGTAAATCTGGAGAGGAGCGAGTCCTTTCAGGTAGGTCCAATCGTGGATATTCTCCTTCCAATAAATCGAGGGTTTGCTCGACGTCCCAGATTATCTCATCCACCACATCCAGTCCTTCATCTATAGCGCCGAGGCACCCCGAGGAAAGCATTACGAAAATAGTGAGGACCGTTGGTAGCGTCCTATTTTCCATGATTTCTCCCCGCACTAGGGCAATATAAACTGATTAGTATCCATGTTGAAACCTAGTGGAATAACGGGGTGATTCAACTCTCCTCCGTATTTGCTGTGCAGATTTGGGTGTGGGTCTTTATCTTCCGATTCCTCATCTATTTCGCTCATCCTTTCAACGTCACCGGTAAAATCACCGGTAGCGAGGCATCGTGTGCCGGATAAGAAGATCATCGCGGCAACATGTATGTCCAGTGCTTGATCCATCAATCTTGGAAAATTGGAATCACAGATATAATTGGATTGGGTAGACGAGCATTTCTTGCATCAAGAAAATTGTAGAAATAGAAAGGTTATCTATACGACGAGAATCAATCCTGAGAATGGTGCGAATAGCGGGAATCGAACCCGCGTTGGCAGGTTGGGAACCTGCAGTCATAACCACTAGACCATATCCGCTTGATTGGACCGAACACGTCTAGTAATTTAGGAAGACCGTTGTGGGTTTACAGCTATGCCATCCTCCTCAAGGCTTCCATAGACTCATCTGCTGAGCCCATGTGATGCAAAGCAGCCTTGAGATTTCCGTTCTCTATTTCTTCTTCTGCCTCGGCCAGGGATTTCTCTGTTTTCATCCTGTTAGGATTGTTTGGTTGGATGCCAGCCGAATCCAGCCTTGACCGTAAGGATGGCCAGTCAGAATTCAAGAAATCTAGCATTTCCTGGGCTTCCAAGCGCTCTGATTCGAACTTTTCTAGATCTCGAACGAAATTGGATAGCTTTTCCGATGCCACAATCCAATCGCCTTCATTGGCTAATTTTGTAATTGAATCCAGTCTTTTGGTCCATTCCGATCTAGAGCCCCCAGTGGGAAGTCTGCCCTCTATGCTGCCTCTCTGCCGAAGTGCTCTCTGAACTGTTGAGGATGCGTCAGATGTCTGTTTTACCTCTCTGATTATTCCATCCGCTAGTCCTCTTGCCATTGATGCGTCTCCTTTCTCAAGAGCATCAATGGCATCATCCATCCTCCTTGATATTTCTACTGAAGGTTGGTTTTCGATAGTTGAAATTGCCCTTTTTGCTTCTATTATCGATTCATTTGCGATTTCTATATTTGCGTCGGCTCCTGACACCTGATCTGGAATTGTTGAGGCGATAGTAAGTGCTTCCATGGGATCATCGTCATCCATTGCAGCCATAGCGGCATCAAGTGATTTCCTTATGGAGTCGATCATGTGACCTGTCTCACTTCCTATCGCTTCGGATGCGGTTTGGATGGCATTTTTGGCATCGGCCCAATATCTTTCAATGGAGTCGGATTTTGATCTTGCGGACCTGAGCAATGTCTCTGCTTCGCGGAAAGATCCTTGCTCGAACTCCTTTTCTGCTAACTCCAATATCTCCCGTGACTTCCCCGATCGTCCAGTAATAGACTCTGATCTAGAAACAGACTGATTCGCGACAATTTTGAGATTCTGGATGTCCCTACTCATCATCTCTATTCTGTGAGTCTCTTGCTCAGCTTCCAAGATCAGTCTCAATCCCTTTTCGGGATCAGCCCATCCCTCTTCTCTCGCTATTTTTAGAATCGAGGCTGGCTGTTGCATTCCGGGTGTTTCGGATTGGGTTCGTAGCATTTCCCTCTCGGCCCTTCTGAGTTCCTCTGAGAATTTCCTCCTTTGATCAGATGACTGGTCTCTAATCAAGAAGTCGGGCACAATTATTGATATGGTTGGCGCAATTACAATCGCCCAAGAGATAGGTTCTGCTGAATCAAGTACTATCGCTGCAGCTATTCCTAGACCCAATAGGGTGGCAATTCCTCTCCACCTTCTAGAGCTAATAGAATGTGAGAGGATTTTTCTTGATGATATGAGTAGGAAAAGAGTCATGAGTCCGAGAAGAGCTAGGGCACCTAGGTTCCCATTGGCTACCCTATTGACCTCTGTAATTGCGAGTAAGGGTGGCCATGAAATGCAACAGCTGGTTGCTATTCTGAATTTCCCGCTTGGATCGAATTTAGTGAGATCAGAAAGGAGAAGTGAGCCTGAGAAAAGAAGAGCTACTGGGGCAAATCTGATTGATGGCGAGGACTGGCTTCCAATGGATCCCAATAGCCACCAAGCACCAATGGCTATCAGAGCTAGGGACCCAAGAAGTGTTGCTCTCTCGACTCTAAGGGCATGATCTGCCGCGACCCTTTCAGGATAGTCAGGAAGTGCCTCCATGGTTGTTGGTCAGGATGATTGGTCAATAGGTATGCGGTAATGTGATCGTCATTTTTTCAAATTTCCGCGCCTTGAGAAGACAGCGAGAGCAGAAACTCCAATGATTAGTAAAAGAATTAAGTTATTGTTGATTTGATTTGTTTGATTTTCTTTCAGAAATTCTTTTTCGACTGGAATCTGGCCGAATTCGCTAGAAGATACGCTTTCCCAATGAAGAGTAATTCCCTCAACCGAGGAGTTAGAGATTTCTAAATCGAATTGTAATTGCACGGAGGTTGATCTGGATTCGATAGTAGCGCCAGGAATCTCATAAAAGCGGCTACAACTATCGATTGTGCACAATCTCAAAATGGCCCCGTCAAAGCCCTCATTTTGTACTGTAACCATTACTGAGGAGTCCTTTTCGTCGGATTCGGATGATAATATCTCCACTCCGGCGATGGACAGATTCACGCCAATTTTCGGATTGATATGTACTGGAAATGTAGAGTCGGCCCTGTTTCCAGAGGAGTCTATCGCCCAAATGTGAAGCTCATGAGTGCCTACATCCATTTCTGGCAGAGCGAAATTCTCTATTTGGCTCCAATTAACGTCTTCAAAAATTATGCTTCCATCAATTGAAACGCCCCAAGATAGAAGGTGAATGGAGTCTATATCGTCAAAGGATTCGATTAAGGTAGCATTGATTGGATCTAAGAAATGAATGCCTTCATCCAAATCCTGCTCAATCCCACCTGAGCTCAGTTTCATGATTATCGTTGGATGCATGGTGTCGGCTACTCTAATTTGCCAATTCTCAACAGCCGTATTGCCAGCATCGTCCTCCAATTGTAGTGTCATCCCAAACATCGTCTCTTCTTTCTGCTGATGTCTATCATAGGGAGATAGATGGGCCCCATTGACCCAAATTCCCTGATTCACCGTGAATTGGAAATCCTTCTGATTAATTCCGACTTTTTGCCATCCGTCCGAGATATTTGATATTAGACTGATTATTACAGGAAGATCTGAATTATCACTGGAGTTGACTTTCACTAAAATATCCCATCCAGAGGGGACTTCAATTATTCCGTCAATATTCTCCAGAATGAAGGTGCTCGTTCCATCAGTGGTGGAAATCTCCCAAGACCAGGTCGGAGAAATGGAGTCTATAGTCAAGGTCTCAGTTGAAGCTGACTCTGTACCATGTGAGTCTGTGCAGATTGCAGAGAACGTTATCGATTCGCCATGAGAAAAATCGTATTCCAGTGGATTGATGTCCAAGAATCGGGAGTCTTCGGTTCTGACTACTGAGTCATTCTTCTTGACAGTCCAGGAAACCTCAGGAGTCTCTAAGAGTCCATCTGTGCAGGAAGCTGTGAGTGATGTGGTTTTGTCAAGAGATACATGGGCCATTGTATTTGGAAATCGCTGAGTGAAGATCGAGGGAGGATCATTCTCACCAATTAAAATCCTGATATCGTATGCTACTGGTGCAAGAGAACGATGTACAGTGAAGTTCCTTGGAGATCCTGAAATGATTTCGGACATAGGGCTGAACTTAATCTCCCAGTCTTCTGGAAGTATCACGGTCATTGGAACCTCCTCTACAATTTCGCCGATTCGCGAGAGATCCAAAATTCTCTGGGTTCTTCCATCGGTTAGGCCGCGGAGTAAAGTCGATTCAGACCAACTCCATGTAGAATTCTGTAGATCAACTGATCCGACGGTTGGGGGAGTCACGGAGATGTGTTGCTGGCCCGATGGCAAAAATTCAACTTCGTCCAAGAGGCAGCAAATGTTTCTTCCAGCTTCCGTCCAATTTAGCTTCGATTTAGCAAGTGTTGCAAATGCATCGATCTCACCCTGGGATAGCCAGTTATCTGAGTTTCCAAGGCTACTATCTATCTGAAACCTTAGTCCCATGCTTCTATTCTCAAGAAATTCGACTCCGTATGAATCTAAAACTGTGATATCTGCGAACCAAGAGGCGTTAACCATTGACATTGGGGAAATCTGGGTGCTGAAATTAAGAAATGAGTGTCCACTGATTGCACTTCCACCGCCTTCCTCCATTGAGAATTCTTGATTGTTGTTCAATGGATTAGTCGTGTAAAATTCATTTTGACTGTGTATGGCGAAAAATGGGATGGAGGCTAAAATTACAGATGTAACAAGTAAGGCACTACGCTTCATCTCTGCACCTACTTGGATTGTCCATGAATTATCACAGANCCCTCCATATCTAGGCCCAAGGGAATTATTCTGTTCTCATTGCCCAATTCAGCGGACATTTTGGCCCTCAAATCACCNCNCCCATGTACCANGAGGAAACCCCCGGATCCTGCGCCTAGGAGCTTTGCGCCATTCGCGCCTAGTTCCATTACCCTGTCATATAGGCTATCTATAGCGGGATTTGTGATACTTGAAGAAACNCCGCGCTTGAGCTTCCATGCCTCATTAAGAAGTTCTCCAAGTCCTTCGAGATCGCCCCTTTCCAGCATATCAACAGCAAAATTGGCTTGTTCCCTGATAGTCAANAGTCGCTCGGTCTTGTCACTCGCGCTTTTCGGTGGCTCTCCAAGAACTTCGCTAGCGCTTCGGGTCTGGCCAGTGAAAACTAGGGAGAATTCGTTCTTTAATCTCTGAATTGTATCTTTGCCTACGGAAAGTGGTTCCACTGAAGTCCCACTCTTGCTGAAAGAAATCGAGTTTATCCCGCCGAAAGCAGCGGCATACTGATCTTGTCGGCCTATTGGAGCTCCAAGAGTCTCTATTTCGATTCTGCAAGCCTCCTCCGCAAGTTGCTTCTTTGTGGGNTTCCTGCCAGNGAAGGTATGCATTGCATTGAGGAGNCCGATTGTAACAGAAGAGGAGGAGCCGAGGCCTGTTCCACGTCCTGGGATGTCGGCGATGGTGGTAATCTCCACCCCGGAGTGGATTCCTGTAAGCTTCAATGCCTCTCTGACTAAATCATGCTTGATTTCGTCTATGCTAGCTACAAACTCCATTTCTGAATAGGAAATTCGGATCATATCATCAAATCTCGGATTGATTGTTACGTAAACGAACCTATCCAGAGCCATGGATGCCACTCTNCCCCCNAAAGGATGTGAAACTGCGAATTCATCTACATCTGTGCCCCCTCCACAGAAGGATACTCTAACCGGTGTTCGGCTGATTAGCATTGAATCACGGGGGAAAGACCCCCTCATCAAGACGCCGGTATTCGGATAATCGGGCAAATTGATTGATGNCAAGGCATATGAGAGGTCGGCCTCCGCCCTGAGGGGGGGAGTATGGGCGACGTTGTGACGATGGACGATCTGTCCGACGATGAAATTATTTCAATTCTGGATGNGGCGGAAAGGCTGATTCCGGTAGCTAAGGGAGAGGTTTATGCCCCCCTTCTAGAAGGTAAAGTGCTGGCAAATATGTTCTTCGAGAACTCTACTAGGACGAGGATGTCGTTTGAAACGGCAATGAAGAGACTAGGTGGATCAGTTCTAAATTTCAGTTCCGTGGGTACTTCCGTGGCAAAGGGGGAAACCCTCTTTGACACTATGAAGATGATAGAGGGTTATGCGGACATTGCAGCAATTAGGCACCCTAGGCAAGGTGCTGCACAATATAGTGCAGATGCTGTGGAAATACCCATATTAAATGCAGGAGACGGAGCCGGAAATCACCCTACTCAGACGATGTTGGATCTTTTCACTATCAGACAGGCACATGGAAAATTCGAGGGTTTAAATGTGGTTTTAGTTGGAGACTTGCGTTATGGCAGGACTGCTCACAGTCTTTCTCATGCCCTTGTTAGGCTAGGTGCTAGGCTTACTCTTGTTTCTCCTGCGGTCCTTAGCATGCCCGAAGAAATTGCATCTGACCTACGAGCAAAGGGGGGNGAAGTTAACGAAGTTGAGTCCCTTTATGATCAACTTGCAGATGCAGATGTTGTNTACATGACTAGGATCCAGAAAGAGAGATTTCCTGATGAAGAGGAGTACAACAGAGTTGCAGGAGTGTACAAGTTATCTGCTGCAGANCTCAATGGTTCNAAGAAGGGAATGATTCTGATGCACCCACTNCCCAGAGTTGATGAGATTGACCCAAGCGTCGATTCTACCGATCATGCNACTTACTTTGAGCAGGCTTTCAATGGGGTCCCAACTAGAATGGCTTTGTTGTGTAGAGGGCTTGGCGTCAATATTCCNAAGAAGGTGAAATNATGACTGAGATGAGGAGGGTTACGGCGATNAAAAACGGTACCGTAGTTGACCATATTCCATCTGGCCATGCTCTCCAAGTGATTCGAATGTTGAAGATAGATGTTGCAAGCGCGACTCCNGTNTCCCTGGTCATGAACGTTCCAAGTGACAAGCTTGGTCGAAAAGATGTTCTGAAGATTGAAGATAGGGAATTAAGCCAGGAAGAGTTGGACAGNCTTGCTCTTATTGCTCCAGAGGCAAGTATTGCGATTATCAGAAACTATGCGGTTGCAGAGAAGATGATNGTGGAGCTGGCTGATGATTTAGAGAATATTGCTAGCTGCTCATTTAGCAATTGCATCACGATGAATGACAGAGAGCCTCTGCCACAGAGGCTGATCGTCGTCANTAAGGATCCAATTGAAGTCAGGTGTTACTATTGCGGAAAGGGNCAAGATATGGAAGATCTGATTGATAATTTACTTTGAGGNANCATGAGAACTAAATCATCTTCTGTAATTTTATCGTTACTGATATTCCTGATGCCAATGTCTGGATGCTTTGGCGATTCCAGTAATGAGGATGNGGGGGTGACATCCGGCTTCTTCGACTTTGATCAAGATNTNGGNAATAGGACTTGGTTCCATTACCCTGGAGGTTTGGAAGCTGAAAACAACACCAGCCCCCTTGGGGGTTCGAACGTGCCATTCTTCACAACAGGCACCTACTACAGCATTGGAATGTCCACCTTTGAGCCGACCATGGGCATTACATCTGCAGAAAATCTGTATATCTCTAGTTGGGGTAATGGGCCTGCTGGTTCTACTGCAATAGTGCAATGCTCAAATCTCATAGAGATGAGGAATCTTTCAGATTACTCTTGCGTTAATGTTTACGACCCGCTAATCCCCATTCCAAATTCCAATGATCCCTACGTATATGTCGATCCATGGACTGATAGGATAATGAAATTCGACATGCATGCACTCCTTGGCATGACTGTGGAATGGTCGGATGACGAGGGAAGTACATGGACTGGTCCTACGGTTGCTACGGGATATTCTGTGCAGGATCACCAGACGATAGCCTCGGCGCAATTTCCTGCAGCACTCCATCCTACTCTGTGGGTTTTCTGCGTAAATGGGAATTGGCCGGCACCGCTGTGCTCCGCAAGTCATGACGGAGGCTTCACATGGGGCCCCGAGCTACCTGGGGCCCCTGTGGACTGTCAGAGTGGGGGNTTGTCTGCTCACATTATTGGGGCAGAAAACGGATTCTTCTATCGTGGACAGAGAGGCTGCGATGGTGAAGGTTACTCAATATACAAGACAGAGGATGGTGCACTGACTTGGACGGAACACGTCTTGCCGACCTCTGATTCGGGGACTGCCGACACTTGGAATGCTGAGGAGGCCCAGGTGGATACCGATAGTGAGAGTAACGTATACGCGATGTGGAATGGTATCGACAATAAGCCCTACTTCTCATACTCAACTGATGATGGGAACACTTGGTCACCGGCGATAATGATCGCNCCCAATCATCTACAAGGCACGGGTTTCCCAGTCGTGGTAGCCGGCGATCCGGGTAAGGTTGCTTTCGGTTACATTGGAACCGAGGGGGATGGCCTNTGGCATGGCTATATCTCGTTGATGACTGATGCGTTCAATGAGACGCCCCTCATTACGACGGTTCAGATTAACTCATTTGACGATCCACTGGACAATGCTAGCCCTACATGTGGATACGAGAGATGTGGGGGGTTCGGTGACTTCATTGACATGCAAATAGACTCCTATGGGCGGACATGGTTTGCGTTGGCCCACAATCCAAGTGGTGATACTGGTATTTTCGGGGCATTGAACGCTGGCCCTACATTAATAGGAAATCTATCCCAGCTGAGTCCGATGCCCCATGGGGGGCCACAGACCATATTCTGAAATTGTTAAGCGACAATATTGAATTGCCTCGTTATGCACCGAGTGACTGGGGAGCAAATGCTGAGAGGTCACCTATGGTGACGACCCGTTGACCTGATCTGGGTAATGCCAGCGGAGGAAGACAAATGAATTTAGATGCCGCATACATTCTGATTACCTGCACACTGGCGCTTTTTTGCTATATTGGCTTCAAATCATCCTCTAATGAGAAAGTAGATGATGATGCATATCTTTCAGCAAGGGGAACCCAGGACTGGAAGCAAATTGGACTGAGCCTATTTGCCTCTGGAATGGGTGTATGGATTCTTTTGGGGCCATCGGAGGTTGCCTACTATGGGGGTTTCTGGGATGTTACCGGATATGCTGCATCAGCTTCTGCGCCCTTACTTCTGATTGCATACTTAGGCCCAATGATCAGATCTCGGCTTCCAGAGGGTGTGACTCTGGCTGATTATGTCGAGGTCAGGCTTGGAAGAAATATGCAGCTTTACGTAGGTTTGATCTCGATACTGTACATGTTCACTTTCCTTTTCGCGGAGTTCATGGCCATAGGCAAGGTGATGAAACAACTTACTGGAATGGATCCATTGGTACCTATGGTTTTGGTAGGGGTAATTACTGCCGCATATACTGCTTATGGGGGATTGCCGGCATCTTTGGCTACTGATAGGATACAAGGATGGGTTATCGCAGTGCTTGTCTCACTTCTCCTAATATTCCTTTTCGGAGCCGATACTGGTAAGCTAATCGATGACGCCATGGCATACAATCCCGGTGGGTACGAGGAAACCTGGTCGTACGGGAGTATGGGCTACATGGGCTCATTCAAATCGGGTTTGGCTATAGTGGTGGCAGTCACCGCAGCAGAAATGTTCTCACAAGGAAATTGGCAAAGGGCCTATGCATCGGAGGATGACTTGGCATTGAAGAAAGGCGCTTTTCTGGCCGCGGCAATGGTTTTCCCGCTGGTCTTCATAATGGGAGTAATGGGGACTGTGGCTGCGGGCCAGGGAGGGGTTGCAGACCCCTCCGTTGCCTTCTTCCACCTAGTCAGCGATTCGGGTAATCTAATTGCGGCAGCTTTCATTTTGCTCGTAGTTTCGTTGGTCTGCTCTAGCACAGACACGCTTCAAAATGCAATTGTGGCTTCCATTTCCAGAGATATTTCGGGAGGGGGTGTCGGAATCGGTTATTCCAGAATCATTACGATTTCGATGGTGCCTCTAGCGATATTTCTGGCAACTGGGCCAACGATAATGGGTTTCCAATTCAATGCTTGGAGCGTCTTCGGAATTTTCCTTTTCGCAGATATTCTTGCTGCTGCTACAGTGGCCCCAGTGATGTTGACGCTTTGGGGTGGCGTATCATCAAAGGGGGCTTTGCTGGGTTGCTTTGCTGGGCTCTTTTCAGTGGTAATCTATGGTTTAATTGAACCACCAACAGACTCGGCCTTCTTCATGTATCTGATTCACCCAACTTTGGATGCGCTTCCTGCATCTGAGGGAGGAGTGACGAACCTATGGCCATTTGTTTCAGCTATCTTGGGTTCAATAATCATCACAGTGGCTGGCTCGAAAGCTCTTCCCGATAGTTAGTTGAATTTCTGGGATAAAATCATGATTTATGTTTTAGAAAATGAAGCATCAAAGTGAAGATTTNAAATTAATGATGNCGGGAGGTNTCTTCATGTTAAAGGTGGNGAGGCTCGGAGTATCTTGGAANGTATCGGGCNAATATTCTGAATCATGGTTTGAAAGGAATCTCATAAATGGTTCTTGGGAGGATGGGACCTATGACGTTATCAACAGATTTCAGGATAAAGGAGGAGTTATGGTAGACATAGGTTCCTGGATAGGTCCAATTTCCCTGTTTGCATCACAGCTGTTTGGAAGGGTAATCAGTTTNGAGCCTGACGAAGTAGCTTTCAAACTCTTTGAGGAGAATCTCAGAGTTAACAATTTCACAAATATTTCTCCCATCAATAAAGGAATCTCGGAGAAAAATGGGACTATCCGGTTCGGCGGAAATGGCCGTCTTGGAAACAGTGAATCNACAATGATGCTTGATGAAATCTCCGTGGAAGGAGAGGTTGTNGAAGTAGAGGTAGTTAAATTAGAAGAAGCAATAAGTGAATTGTCGATAAATCCGAAAGAAATTTCAATTTGCAAGATGGATATAGAGGGGGGAGAAAAGATTGTTATNCCTGCAATTATCAATTTCCTGAAGGAATACANTATCCCCCTATATATCTCGTTACACTGGGGGATATTAGAAGAGGAAGATATCGAGAAAATACTGATTCTTCTTTTTTCCAATTTCGATCAGTGNCGATATTCTCGCGAGCTTGGTAGGACGATAGAAATCGATGAGATTCTGCGGCGACAGGCCGCTGATCTAGTGTTCGTGAACCATGGACAACTTGACGTGTAATCAGGGATGAAGGAGGAATGCNGCACCTAGAAGCAAGTATGCTGCCAGAAGCATTGTACCCTCAAGCCAGTTTGATTTGCCGTCAGATGCTATGGAGTTGACTATCAGTACGGACATGAATGCCGAGACCGTCTCAAGTATTCCAAATTCAAAGGTAAGNGGGACNCCCATGGCCCAAGCGATAGCCACCATTAGTGGAGCCACAAAAACGGCAATCTGAGTGGATGAACCCATCGAGATTGCAAAAGATAGGTCCATTTTGTCCTTACCCGCAACCGTGACAGCTGTGAAATGTTCTGCAGCATTTCCGAATAGAGGCAGTAGAATGACCCCTATGAATAGATGTGGGAGAGCTAGTTCTGCAGCCGCATCTTCAACAGAATGAACTAGGATCTCTGCCATTAATGANACCAATACTGTAGAGGCGATTAGAAGAGTCGCTGCATCCCTCTTGCTCATTTCTGGCTGCTCAGAATGATGCCCGTCTGTCGCAAATAGATGTACGTGAGTTCGGAGTTGGAAGAGGAGGAAGAGCCCATAGATCACCAATAGAACGAGTGCAGCGATGTGGCTTAGACTCTCAACTCCCGAGTCACCAGAGTCGCCTTTAACTGTATATTGGAATACAGAGGGGATGACCAANACAATCATCGATAGGAGTAACAGTGAGGCGTTTGAGCTAACTTGTGTCTCGGAGAATCTCTGCTCTGCGTGATGTATTCCNCCCCAGAGGAAAGCCAGCCCCATCACCAAAAGCAGATTACCAAGTATACTCCCAATCAAACTGGCTTGGACCAAGTGAACCATTGTTTCTTCTGTCGTGCTTCCAGGNCCTGCCTGATAGGCTGCATAGATGGCCAGAATTGCGATAATCATCTCGGCTGCATTGCCGAACGTAGCATTTAGCAAGCCCCCGACTGACTCCGAAGTTCGGAGTGCTATCTCCTCTGTAGCCCTCCCCATCAAAAATGCTAGTGGCATTATTGCAATTAAGGAGCAGAAGAAGGCCATTGATGGATCATGCACCACCTCGGAATAGTACAAAGTTACAGGGACAGCGAACAGAAGTAAGTTGAGTTTNTTCTCCTTCGGGCTGAATGCTTGTATCCAACTCACTTCATCGTGCATGATGGTTGTGTCTGATGATGCATTGGTGGTCAATGTTACGCCGCTGACNCGGAGCTTTCTTGGCTTCTAGTTAGTACGCTAAGGCATGGAAGGGGCTTGCAGGNTCGCACTGACTGGATCACCGGGNACTGGTAAGACGACNTTGGCTTTGGAAATGCAAAGTTTGGGTTTGGAAGTTGATTCGGTAAAGAGTCTTGCCGAGGAACATGGTTTCATCGGCGACTTGGACCCATCAGACGGGGCTAGGCCAATTGACATCGAAAAACTGTCCAGTGTTCTAGAGGACAAGTGGTCGTCCGGCGACTCGAGTGAGTGTTTTATCGAGGGGCATTTGTCTCATTCCTTGCCTGTTGATGCAATNATCATCCTAAGATGTGCACCAATTGTTCTTGAGAAGCGTCTTGCTGCTCGAGGATACTCGGCGGAGAAGATTGCTTCAAATGTTGACTGGGAAATTATAGGAGGGCCATGGAATGAAATTGACGAGTCAGTTCCATGTCTAGAAATCGATTCTTCGACAGATAGTGCAAGTATCATTTTTGGTAAGATTTCTGAATGGATATCAGATGGATTCAAGCCAATGGACCCTGACTCATCAATAGATTGGATTACAGAAGGGGAGAGAGGTCATGTTTGAGAAATTACGGAGTAGATGGACCAGAATCACGCACCCTCTGGTAGTAAGAATGGGAAATTTGGATCCTAGTTTTCTGACGTGGAGCAGCTTGGTTCTCGCAATTATTTCATTCTACATTATTGCAGGGGCTGAAATGGACAGCGGAGGTGCGATTGGGATAGTATTTGCAATTATACTTATTTTATTGGCGGCTGTTCTTGATGCTCTTGATGGTGCTTTGGCTCGTCACCAAGGTACTGATGGCCCCTACGGGGACTTCTTGGACCATACTATTGATCGAGTGGTTGACATCGGCCTCCTTCTAGCAATAGGCGCCAATGCTTCATTTGTTGATTCCCCAATAAGTGGTGCAATTGCTGCTTTGTTTACTCTCTTGGGGTCATACATGGGAACTCAGGCTCAATCGGTTGGTCTAAACAGAATCTATGGCGGTTTCTCTAGAGCGGACAGATTGGTCGTTACACTAATGGCACTGGTGGGAGCAGCTTGGCAAGCCCAATCTGGTGCATCTGGGATTGAGTTTTTGGCGNCGAGCGAGTATGTTCATTGGCTAATGATTGGTAATAGCGAACTGAATGGTATGACCTTTGCACTGGTAATTTCTGCATGGGGTGGACTTTACACATTCATCGCTAGATTCATTTCCACCAGAAGACTTCTCCTCAAGTGACCGCCCCAATTATTGACTCAGAAAACTGGCTTCTTGCACTGTCTCAGTGGGGCAACGGTTATCCTCTGTTTAACTCGCCTGACAATTGTGAAGCACCTCATTGAAAGGGTTTTGGAAATCCAAGAAGAGGATTCTGGTTCTCTTAGTGGGCCGGATCAGGAGGTTTCGTCGGACCTTGAGGGACTGTTAAAATCGCTTCAACCGAAGATTAGGGTATTCGGATGTGGTGGTTGTGGATCAAACACAGTTGCTCGGCTGGAACAAGANGGTTTGTTCGATGGAGATTACGTCAAGGGGATGGCGGTTAACACTGATGCTCAGCACCTGCTTAGGGTGAATGTAGAGAACAAGGTACTGATAGGTCGCTCCGCCCGAGGCAGGGGGGCAGGAGGAGACCCGGAGAAGGGGGAGCAAGCAGCATACGAATCAGAGCGTGTGCTAAAATCTGAGGTTGAGGAATGCGATTTAGCATTCATCACCGCGGGCCTCGGCGGCGGTACAGGTACCGGTAGCGCCCACGTCGTCGCCAGGCTCGCCAAGGCATCTGAAGCTCTGACGATCGCAGTTGTTAGCTACCCATTCGTTTCAGAGGGCGCTATAAGGAGGCAAAATGCTGAATGGGGCTTGGAAAGGTTGAGAGAGGTTTGCGATACGGTTATTGTGCTTCCAAACGAAAGGTTGCTGGAAGTTGATGGCGTCAGAGATCTTCCGCTAGATGCAGCATTCAGAGTAGCTGATGAGTTGTTGATGAGGAGTATTTCCGGAGTCTCGGAGATGATAGCCAAGGAAGGTGTGGTGAATCTTGACTTCCAAGATCTGAGGTCAGTAATGGAAAACGGCGGTGGAGTGGCGATGATTGGTCTTGGGGAAGCGACAGTGGAAGAGGGCGCAGAGAAGGCAACGATGGAGGCCCTTTCATCGCCCTTGCTTGATATTGACATATCGGATGCTAGAGGTGCTTTGGTGAATGTGGTNGGAGGTCCGGGTCTGACACTTGGAGAGGCCGAACAATGCGCGAAAATCATCAGAGACAGTATAAACCCCTATGCACGCATGATTTGGGGAGTGACAACCGATGANTCAATGGGAAGTGAAATTAGAGTTCTATTGGTCCTGACAGGTGTGAAGAGTGAGCANATTCATGGTGCTTCTCTGCATACTCAGATGAGAAACCTACGCACTAGAACAGTGGAGTTCGTAAACTAGTGTAGTTATCATTCTCACTATTGACGAGTTTCTGCTTCCCCGTCGTCCTTAAATGGAATCTGTTGGTCGCCGTGCTGCTTAAGGTGAGCCGATGGCTATTGAAAAGTCCGAAGTAGGTGGAATCGAAGAGATTGCCCAGTCATGGCAAGATGAGATTGAGGGAAGGGTCAAGGGNCTGCAAACTGGCTCAATTGCTAGAATACTGAAGATGGCGAAGAAGCCATCAAAGCAAGAGTTTCGTCAGACTGTGATTGTCTGTGGAATAGGCATGTTCGTGCTTGGGGCAATAGGATTCCTAATTCTGGCACTGATGGTGAATGTATTTCCTTCATTTTTTGGATGGCTAACTAACTGAGGTTATTGCATGTCAGAAGCGTTTACAGTCTATCTTTGGAATGAAGAAAAGGTNCTCCTAATGCAACGTTCTGACGAAGTTGCAGACTTCCCTGGGGCTTGGGATGGAATCTACGGAATTGGAGATCCAGAGGATNTNAATACAGTAATGTCAAGGGTTTCGGAGTGTACCGGAATCGCTGAGGAGAGTTTAGTATTTGTTCGCTCGGGTATGGCACGTGGATTGGAGTTCGGTAATCGCCTCAATGATGTTACCCCTATTCTTTTCGAAGTAAGTGAGTCGGAGATTAGCCCATCTGCCATCTATAAGGGATACGAGTGGATTGACCCAGGAAAGATCCAGACTAAGGAATATTCTACCCCACAGCTAAGNGAAATGTACGGGGACGTCGCGTCCTACCTCTACATTCTCAAAACCTCAATTGGGCAAGAGCAAAACGTTGCTAGTGAAATCAGGGCAAGGCTTTCTGGTACTGGATCGCTGAAAGACATAAGGGACAAGATTTTCGGAGTCTTGACCCCCCCGCATATGAAAGGGTACATTTTCATTGAGGCAACTGCTCTTCATAATGTTCAGAAGCTCATAGGCAGGATAGGAGTGGGAGTCACTCCATTGAAGAATTGTAGCAAGGTTCTGGATGGGGAGTCGCCATTAGAGGATGTCTTGCCCTATCTCGAACCCAAGGCTGCCACTTCAGGAATAGAAGAGGGTTGCATAGTTGAAATCTCTGGAGGTGCTTTCAGAGGCCAAGCTGCTCGAGTTACCAGGGTGACTGAGTCAAAGGAAGAGGTGACTGTGGAGCTCTTTGAAGCTGCTGTACCAGTGGCGTTGACGGTCAGAGCTGATCAGGTTAGGGTTACCCAGAGGGTAGAATGACTATTTTTGTGGGTTTTTTGCGATGCAGCACCATCAAATAGGGAAAGTAGTTCGGCGAGTCGCACATTAGGGGTTATTTGTATGTCAGCTAGGAACGAAACACCTCATATGGTAATAAAGGCCCTGGGTAAAAAGAAGTGCAACGGCTCATGGGAGGAGTCGGTCGAGAATCTGACAATGGATCAAATCAAAGATCTTGCAGAAACCCAAAAGGATCGCCTGACTGGAAAGGATCTCTTTGCCAGATGCAGAGAAGTGATGGGTACTTGCGTTTCAATGAGGGTGAAGGTTGAGGGGCTAGAGCCCAAAGAAGCTCTGAAGGCTATGAGCGAGGGGGAGTATAACGAGCACTTTAGCTAGAGTTCACGAATTGCGGGAGAGGTGATCCTCGTAAACCGCGGAGGTGAGAAAATGAGAGAAAACCTACAAAATGCAATACAACAGGCCATTGATGGCGCGCCCGAAAGGGGGTTTGTGGAATCAGTGGAGATTTCTTTCACAATCAAGGATGTCGACTTGAAAGTTCCAACGAACAGAATTCAAGAAGAAGTTAGGCTGCCATCTGGTAGGGGCAAACCAATCAGAATTGCTATTTTTGCCGGTGGAGAAGTTGCCACGAAGGCGAAGGCAGCAGGGATTGACATTATTGACCCGGAAACAATAGAAGATCTGGGTGGAAACCGACAGAAGGCTAGAAAGCTTGCGAAAAGATATGATTTCTTCCTGTCAGAAATACCCCATATGGGGACAGTTGGTCGCTTTCTTGGAGGTGTTTTGGGACCAAGAGGAAAGATGCCACGACCAGTTCCTCCAACTTTGGACCCTGCTGCTCTCGCTGGTGGTTTGAAAGATACCGCTATCGTCAGATCCCGTGATAAGGTCACATTTCATACCGCAGTTGGATCTAGAGAGCAGGGTATTGATGATCTGACCTCTAATGCTGTAGCGATTTGGGACCGGGTTACTGGAAAGCTTGAGAGAGGTGCTGGAAACATTAGATCCTGCTACATCAAGACCTCTATGGGTCCATCCGTGAAGGTTGAGGTGATAATTTGATTCCAAAGGTTGCTAGCTGGAAAAAGGGCAGGGTCTCTGAGCTCTCTGAGATTTTTGCTAGAGAAGGTTCTTTCGCCATTGTAGATGTGTCTGGCGTTCCAGCAAGCAATATGATTGCAATGAGGAATTCGCTTAGAGGAAGAATGACGCTTACTATGGCAAAGAAGTCTCTGATGAGATTGGCTTGGATTGAGGCGGGAAAGGAGGCAGAGGAGCTGGAGACTTTGCTAATGGGTGCTGACCAGCCTTGCGTTGTTCACAGCAAGGAGATGAATGCGTTCGAGATTTTCAATGAGCTAGAGAAGACCAGGCAGGGCAGACCTGCTAAGGAGGGAGATAAGGCCCCGGCTGATATCGTTGTTGAGGAGGGGCCGACTCAGTTTGGTCCTGGACCGATTGTTGGGGAGTTCAATGCTGTGGGCATTCCAGCAAAGATTGACAAGGGAAAGGTAGTGATTCAAAAGACCACGACCGTAGTCAATCAGGGAGAAGATATATCTGCAGATTTGGGAATAATGCTATCAAAGCTGGAAATTAACCCCATTGAGATTGGTCTGATCCTTACTGGTGTAATCGAGAATGGTTTCCTCTTCCGATCCTCGGAGTTAGATCTAGATTTAGATGGTTTCAGAGACGAGTTAGTTACTGCCGCTTCGCGAACTTACAACCTGGCTTGCAACATTTCTTGGTTCTCTCCAGTTACCACTCCAGCTCTGATTTCTAAGGCTTCCAATGAGGCTCTATCAGTCGCAATAGAAGCGGGAGTGGTAAACGATAAGACTGCTTCAATCATTCTATCGAAGGCATTCAGTCAGGCACTCTCCCTAACAGGCAAATTAGATTCCTCAGCTCTTGATGAAGAGTTGATTGCGGTACTTGGTGCCGCTTCGCAGACAGCAGAAGTCGTTTCCTCCGAAACGACTGCCCCTGATGAAGAGGCAGCTGGCGAATCATCAGAAGAAGAGGAAGAGGAAGAGGAAGAAGCTGAGTTCGGAGGACTTGGTGACCTCTTCGGTTAAAAAAAAGGTGAAAGAAATGGAATATGTGTATGCTGCAATGTTGTTGCATTCTGCAGAAAGGGAAATCAGCGAAGATTCAGTCAGCTCTGTGCTGACTGCCGCTGGTGTTGATGCCGATGGGGCTCGTGTGAAGGCTTTGGTCGCCTCACTAGGGTCAGTCGACATCGATGAGGCCATGGCGACTGCTGTCGCAGCACCGGCCGCTTCCGCGGCTCCTGCCACTAGTGGCGGAGCCCCAGAAGCCGCTGCTGCTGAGGAAGAAGCCGCTGAGGAAGAAGCCGAGGATGATGCCGGTGGCTTCGAAGGTCTTGGATCCCTTTTCGGCTGAAGCAACGAATGGAAAATAACACGCGAAGCCGCTATGGGCGATAGCCTAGAGGGGGTCACGAGAACATGGAGAGGATGCTAGAGATTCCCGTCAGTGTGAATCCTACGGACGCTATCAGGGCAATGCGAATAATTGGCGAAGAAAGCGGCTGGCAGATGAATAGAATAGAAGAGACAAAGATTGTACAGAGGTGGGCAATAATCGCCCCCATGGCAAACAGAGCTAGAGTCCTTGGTTTGGTGGTAAATAGTGGAGAGGCGGAGGGTCTTGCTTTACGTTCTTGGAGTCATGTAGCAGGATCTGCGGGTCGGATGTCATTTGCGGAGTTCAGGGTTCCAGAGTGTTTTGATGGTGAAAATTGGAGTTTATTTTTGCAAAAATGGTCTGGCCTGATGCCGAGATGTCCATGGAAGTGGAGCTTCATGGAGAGATCGATAATCGGTTTTCTTCTCCCCGAATTCAGACGATCAAGAAAGAGCTTTGCGAAAGAGGGGGTTGACACGAGTAAATGGGAAAACGGTGATTAGTGTCCATCCAACAAATTGAGTTCAATTATTCATAAATGTAGAGTGCTTCATAGGGAAAGCATAGGCTGAAGGTGGATGAGATGGACTTTCAAGACCTTGTGGATACCCCTCGGAAAATCAAGACTCTCGTTGGAACGATTGCATTTTTGGTGGCCTTCCCCGTTTACTTTGCAATAATGCCTTCATTGATTGGAGAAACTGGTCCTGGGGGTTTTTCATCTTCAAGTGGGTCATGGTCAGTAGCATTTGAAGAGGATATAGTTTCACTTTCAGAAACTGTTAATCTGGAAGACGGGGAGACACATGAGTCTATTTTCGAAGTTTTAGAAAGCGACTCAAGTGTTAGTATTGGGTTTGTTGAGATAGTGGTTTCCTGTAATGACAACGATGACCCTGGTCCGGGATTCACTGACAGTGCGGACGGTAATAGTGATTTAAGTGGAGTTTCTGGGGATTTTAGCGATCAGAGCGCTAGTGGAAATTGTGGCGGAGGAGATTCTGGATTCTCCATGAGATGGGATGTGACGCCCAATTATTCTGGTGAAGGATATGAGGTTGAAGGGACTTCGATAAGTGAAATCGAAAGTCAATGGGACGACGGTGGTTTTGGAATTGGTGAGTGGATTGTTGGAATTACAGCGGATATTAGCTCCCCCCCCGGTCCAATAATTGGGGACATAGTTGACTCGGATGAGGATTTTGACATTACCTGGAATGTTGTGTATTACGAGTTGGTGATTACCCCGGTATTTGATATAGCCTAGGTCTTCGAATTGATTCGAATTACGTCGTTATTCTGCACCTCGTAGTCTGCGCCAACAATTCGCGAGGATCTTCCATCTATTGCCCTAATGAACCCGTCACCAAGGTCAGTATGAACGCAATAAGCCAAATCCCTGGCGGTAGTTCCGCTGGGGACAAGTATGGCATCCGGAAGTGGGTTACCATCTCCATCGGTCCAATGAGTTTCATCTTGAACGGGGAAAGCAACTATTCTGGATAGTTGTTTGAATACCACTTTGCTAATCAGAGAAGTGAGGCCCCCTCCCCAAATTGGCATCGTTTTGCGAATAGAGTCAAGAGCGGCTCTTTGTTCCGGTGAAAGAATATTTTCGCCATTTTCAATGAAGTTGAAGTTTGACTCTCCGGGCATATAATCTATCAGACCACTGGCTGAGGCTCTGCGAAGTGCCAATTCTGCCTCTGCGCATGTTAGGGAAAACTCCCCTCCCTCCTTCTCGACAATGGTCTTCAATCCTGAATAATCGCTCACTTTTGGCATATCCGCCTTATTTGCCGCTACTGAGATTGGAAATATTGACTTACGAATAGAGGTGGCCAGTTCCAATATTTCACTTTCTTTCCATTTCAATGGATCTTCAGAAGGGGTTCGATTTGTAACGGAGTTAATCGCTAAAGAAACGTCGGCCTCGCTTGCCCCTATTCCTGTTAGTCTGTCTAGAATGTAGCTCCTAATTGCGGATATTCCTTCTGCTTGGGACCTTCTTGAGGCCCTTTCCCATCCAGAAGTCAAAATTCCAGAAATCCAAGAGTCAAGCTCTTCCAATAGGAATTGTCTCTCCTGAAGTGGCTCTGAGCCGCCAGAGCCTACTGGATTTCCTTCCAAATCAGTAGATCCGGAAATGTCTATTACCTGAATTAAAGCATCACAACTAGCTAGGTCCGAAAGGAATTGGTTTCCCCTTCCTCTTCCCGAGTGTGCTCCAGGGACCAATCCCGCTACGTCAACAAGAGTAACTGGAACTAGTCTTCTATGGCCTGAGCAATTGCCCGAGTTTGGTTTGCAGATGCTGCCGCTTCTGAGATCATGCTGTGAAGCTGGATCGAGTCGGCCGCCCAATTCCTTGCGATTTCTAAGTTCAAAGCAAGCACATTTCTCTGGCAGTGGCAGCCAAGTAACACCAATATTTGGATCAATTGTTGTAAATGGATAGTTTGCAATATCAACGGGAGTCATGGTGAGTGCGCTAAATGCCGTCGACTTGCCTACGTTGGGCTTTCCGACCAGACCAATTCTCATGCTTCCGCCGCCAGATATTGCTACTATAGGGAGGGTTGTCCCACATTACAGTTCGGTTTGACTTCCTGGTCTGTCGGTCTGCAAGGTAGGAACGACCTCTGTATCAAGATTGGCGCCGCTGGCAAGAATTTTCCTAACTGTGGTTCCTGAAGTTAATTTGAAGGATTCCTGGTTAATTGACGTAGATTGAGTTGATTGATCGGCCCCTGATATCGATCCCCTGAATGTTCCGCTGATGATGTTCAAGCAATGCAGTATTGATCCGATAACGGTTCCATAGAATAACACAGACCCAATGACCCTAATTTCTTTGGAGATACCGTCTAAATTACTCTCAGGGTCCAGCTCGAGCAATGCCATGTCTGAGAAGTCGGCCATCAATGTCATCAGAAGGCCTGAGAATGCCCCACCTGCCATCATCCAGAAGGCCCATCTTGATCTAATATTGGAGAGAAGACTTCGACCTGAAACCTCAGGGAATATTGCAAGAGCCGGGCCAAGTGATAGTGGTATCATCAGTAGCCAAACGACCATAATTAACATCGTTCCAGAAATTCCAGCTAGTTCATTAGTGCCGGTAATGGAATCTGTTTGGATGAAGAGAGCTCCTATTCCAAGGGGAATAAGCATCAATCCGCCAAGGTTGATTTCTGGCATTCCCGGGTAGTCGGGATTCTCTACGAAAACATCGTCCCCCCTCATTGTGACAAGGATGTTTGAAGAAAGTGCGATGATCGGGATTGCAGCTAATGCCATTAGGAACGACCCTGCAATTACATCGGTATTGCTAGTCTCCAGGGCCCCTTGCTCTAATCCGAGTAAACCTGCGGCAATGGATCCAGTAGTATCTCCCAAGGGATTCAGTGTGAAAATTGCCCCCATGAGAATCACAGCCGATAGCGATCTAGACCAGAGTTGGTTTCCGGTCCCAATTGAAGCGGCATAAAGGCTCACTCCAGCTATCTGCATGAAGAAGAATGCCCCCCCTACCATTCTGACCAAGACCCACTGTCCCAAGCCTGTTTCAAGTTCCCCTGAAATTGCAACTACAGAAATTGCAACTGGATAAGAAATCAAACCGATAATAATTAGCCATGCGGGTAGTGGCATCTTTCTTGTTCGGGATGATGCTGTGAGGAGCTGATTAACAAGCACTGCAAAAACGACTAGTGACTGGATCATAGTGCCTATGAACAGAACTTTGATTCCAAGCAATTGGGGAGAATGGGCCCCGACCATCATGATTGCGACGGAAAGGGTCCAAACAAAGGACATCAGAGTTGCATTTCTTTCGCTTGCCAGGGTTGTTCCGCCCAACTTGGGAACAATGTGCATGCCTGCACCTATCAACAACATTGCAATGGCACCGTGTAATGCAGTCAGATTTCCAGCTAGGATTAATTCCTCGGAGGAGGGAGAGTAACCCCAAGATGAAAGGCTATTGAGTGCGGTTGGATCATGTGCTAGCCAGAGGCCGGAGAATATGAAGAATGATGATGGGACTAGCCAAAGGGCCCCATGCATAATCCATGTCTTTGCTCCCGAGCCCTTTCTACCCTCAACAAAATCTACAGCTGGCCCTAATGCCTTCTCCAACATGAACATGCTCATGCTCTTTGAAACGTCGGTAAACACCCATATTCCCCTATTTAGCATTACGAATATTACAAAAATAGTTAGCCAAAAAGTAGCCATAATCGAGAGGAGGGCCATAAAATCACTACTCGCTAGTTACCTCAGAAAGCATCGTGCCCAATATGGCAAATACTCCTACCATCAATCCAAGGATAAAAAACCAGATCCCAGAGTCGAATACTCCCTCAAACATTGGCAGCATGGAGGAAATTACCGGGAGGTCGTTGCCGGGATATAGTATTCCATAAAGTACCAGGAACGTGATACTGGAAACGAAACCCAATACCAAGAATAGCCATGAGGTTGCGGGTTCCCCTTCACCTTGGATGAATTCCCCGATTTCGATAGGTGCTCCTTCTTCCATGCCCATGACTCCCTGTCCGAACTCTACTGGTCAAGACCACTGATGATTGCCCCTTAAGCATTGGGCGGATAGAGGGATGAAAATCATGGTGCTCTCATCATGTCGACTGGTTTACCCCTTCTAAAAGGGCCTGTTCCTAGGGGAATCGGTAATGACTGGTCATTTTTCAATTCTGACTCCCATCTTGTCTTGCAAGAGCAATCAAGTGTCTTTAGCTCGTCCACTTGCCCGGAAATGCAGTATCTGTCTATGGCAGAAATCACAGCTGCATCACATTCTTTGCAGTTATGTGCCCCTCTGGGCTTGCCCCCAGCAGTTGGATGAACAATTACCCTACAGTTATGCTTGGAGATTTCTTCTTCGGCTGAGACTATCATCTCCACAAGCGACCAGAGCCAAGGAGGCCTATATTCGCGATTTCTGAACAATCGATCTACGATTGTATTCTTCTGTATGTTCATAGGATTCACGGAAACTTCGTCCGAGTGGGGTGCAACTTCCTTCAACCACGAAGTCGTATGCTTTAGTGCATCATACTCTGACATGAAGGGTGGTTTAAACAACAAATAGGTCTTCACCCTTAGATTATTTTCTCTGAGCATTTCCACTGCTTTGTGCCATTGTTTAATCGAGAATCCCTTGTTTACATGAAATCTGAGAACTGTGTCATCATATGCTTCTAATCCAATTGCGACTGTGCATCCGGGGTGTCGCTCCGCTAGCCATGCAATCTTCTCTGGGGTGCACATCTGAGCCTGAGCCTCAATGACGAGGTGTTTGCCCATCTCTGAAGTCTCTCTAAGTACTAATTCTTGCCAGCTGATTGGGTTTTCCCTATCTTCAAAGAAAGTACCGGATGTGTAAATTTTCACCATTTTGCAGTCTTCGAAACCATTGGTTTTTTCCTTGGCATCTTCCCATTGCATGAACATGTCTGACTCCGAAACATCATCTCGAACGTCATTGAAGTACCCGCAGAAAGTGCAACCTGATTTCCACCACCAAGCACATCCTTTTGTTCTAAGAATCACAGTGGCAGCGTTGCAAATGGTGCCGTCTGGTAGGACTTCTGGGGTTTTGTATACGGTTACAGGTTTGGTAGCATCCCATGATTCTCTGAAAGAAATGGACTCGGGAGTATTCTCAGGTGCCTTGATGAGATGGTGAATTTTAACTGGCTTTGAGTCATTGCCCAATATCCCAGTGGCGTTTGCCATGTATTGCGCTATTCCCCTTACACTTCATCTTGCCTGATTGGATTCTAACAATGTCAGCAAAATGTAGGATATTCTTAACCAAGCTAACGTACTCGTGCATTTATGCTCGTAGAAAATCGAGATGTTTCAGGGCATCAAGAGAGGGTTAGCGAGATAATTGGGGGAATGGATGAAAGCTCGAAAAGAGCTTTGAGGGGCTGGTATTTGTACGATTGGGCGAATCAAGCTTTCTCATTGACTGTGGTGACTGTTCTCGTTCCTCAGCTTCTATCGAGTATGTTTGAACTATCGACTGGTGGAGGCTCCGAAATAGGTAGCCTTGAAATCACAGGAGATACTTTCTACGCAATAGTTCTGGGAATGGCTAGCCTATTTGTCGCGATTACCAGTCCAGTTTTAGGCGCGGTTGCGGATAGGATGCCGATCAAGAAGAAGATACTTTGGGCATACACGATTGTTGGAGTATTTTTTACTGCATTAATGGGGGTTGCGCCTCACATCCAAGGCGATTCAAATTACAAACTACTAGCTTTCTGCCTTGTAATGGGGAATATTGGCTTTGCAGGTGGAAATGTAATCTATTACTCATTAATGCCTTACCTTGCAGATAGGAGAGCTATGGACCATGTATCTAGCTGGGGGTATGCATATGGTTTCGCTGGCGGTTCTCTAATACTGGTAATTCATTTGATAGTGGGCAATACGGGTTTCTTTGGTCTTTCAAGTCCTTGGAGTCCTTGGACTTTGAGTTTTATTTTTGTAACTAGTGCCATGTGGTGGTTTGGATTTGGATTGCCTCTTTTCAGGGACACTCCTGAGCCGGAAGTCGCCAATTCCAAACAATACAATTCGGTTTTTGAGGCCATTTCGGATGGTTTTATTGAAGTTAGAAAGACCATAGGGGAGATTAGAAGGTTCAGAATCCTTGCCATCTTCTTGGGCTCTTATCTTCTATTCTACGACGGGTTAAACACCATAGGTGGAATGGCGACTGCATTTGGAGACTCGGTGTTGAGAATTGATCCAAAAATGAACTTTATTCTACTTCTGATGGTAAACATCACGGCAATTCCAATGACAATATTGGGGGGCAAGTTAGCTAGTCGATTTGGAACTAAGATGGTTCTAGCAATGGCTCTAGCCGTCTTTTCACTAGTGGCAGTAATGGCTGTTGGCTTTGCGCCACTTGAGCTAGATGATAACCATGAAAGGTATGATTTCCAATACGATTACAACCGACAAAATGGAGAATACGAGCTTTCCACACTTTATGGAAAGGGCGTGAAGGGATGGGTGAGTAAATCGGGAGAAGGGGATCATGAGTTCCGCGATTCATTCATGGAGTACTTATTCGAGTCTTCCATTGATTCAGAAACTGAAAGGCATTGGGTAGAGGGTGACATAGTTGCTGAAGACATTACCGTAATTGATGGAGAAGGGCTGATTGAAGAAATGAGTCAAATGACTAGGCACAGATTTTCTTTTTCATTTAGTGGCGGTCCCCTGGATGGGAATAGGTCTGTTGGTGACGAGCATCCGACAATAATTGAAGGCGAGCTGGCAGATTGGTGGCCTAACTTTCTCAGGGATAATGTTTGGGGGCCTTTGAATTTCGGTGTTAGCTCCCAATGGATTTTACTGGGAATGATGGTTGGTACCGTGATGGGAACCGCTGGTGCTCAAGCTAGGAGTATGTTCACCATGCTAACACCCACTTCAAGAACGGCTGAGTTCTTCGGATTCTACGGATTCATTGGGAAGGCTGCAGCAGTCATAGGGCCAATTGTATATGCGATTTGTGCAGCGACTATGGGTAGTAGAATGGGTCTAGTGAGTGTAATTTTCGTAATCATCATGGGATGGGTGTTATTCATTTTTGTTGACCTTGAAGAAGGGATAGAGGTCGCAAAGAGGGCTGATGCAGAAGCCGGGATGATGAGTGAAACTGATTAGGTTGCTAATGACCTACTCTTCATCACTTTCTACTTGAGGTTCCTCGGATGCTTCGTCATCGCGTTCCTTAATCGCGTCGATTACAGCTTCTCTCTGCTCTCTGAAAGTGTCACTCTTTGCAGCTATCTCCTTAGCAGCTGCGATGGCTCGATCTATCATCTCATACCTGAGTTGGATTGCTTGGTTCAAATCCTCAAAGAGCTGCATATGCTGAACATACCAATCATCACGTGCTCCCAGCTCGGCCTCTGCTGCCTTATTTGACTCATGAAGTTCCTCGGCTACATCCATAATTCGGCCGGTTCTAGCCTCTTCACGGTTGAGCATCTCCTGGGTCTTTTCGAGCTTTGGTTCCAAGTACTCTATGGTCTTCTTAGACTTGGCGTTCTGGACTTCCAAATCCCTGATCTTCAAATCCTTCTCAGAGAGAAGCGACTCAAGTCCCTCCTTCTCGATTTCCTTGTCAACGATCTCTCTGTTCAGAACCTCGATTTCTGACTTCAAGGAAGATAATTCGCCTTCTGCACTCTGATAAGCGACAAGTAGCTTCTCAAGAGCTTCCTTGTCCTTCTCAGCCTGTTTCTCTAGTTCCATTAATCGCGAATCGGAAGAAGCAGTTGGTTCGCCGTCCTGACTCATCAAGCCCATCCACTGCTCCAACCGATATAACCTCGGCGGCATTATAGCTCATCAGATGAGCTTATGATGAGGAACCTGAAATTGCAGAAATTGTAGAGGAAAGCACAACCGTTAGCCTCTTCGAGGAGGGTATGTGCAATTTTTCATCGGGGCCATGGGCGTTGTTTCCTGGTCCTGAGGCCCCTGTGCACAGGAACATCGCTTCTGGATATTTTCTCTGCATCATTGCCATGAATGGGATGGTCCCTCCGGTCCAAGTTGCTAGAGGGGGGAGTCCCGTTAATGACAATGAAGATTCATGGATGGCATCTCTGACCTTACCCTGCAAGGGAGGGGCGTGGAATCCATCGGCGCAAGAGTCTGGTGTAAAGGAGACCTCTGCGCCGAAGGGGGGATCGTCCTCCAATATTTCCTTCACGATTGAAATTACTCCCTCCGAATCGACTCCCGGAGGGATTCTGAAGCTAAGCTTTAGATCTGTATTGGTTCGAAGCACGTTTCCAGCTACCTGGACTGGTGGAATTCCATCGACACCAATAACACAGAGCGTTGGTTCCCAGTTCATTGCTATGATCATCTCTTCAGTTGTACTAGCTACTGGAACTAAAGTGTCGACAGTTGGAAATTGCTCCCAAATGCTTCCTCCCACTACCTCGGCCAGAGCCTTTGCCTTGTCTTGGACGTCTTCTCCTATTTCCACGTGCATCTCGGGAATCAGTACCTCTCCAGTTTTTGAGTCTTCGACCCTATCCAATAGCTCCCGAATTATTCTGAATGAAGATGGTATGGATCCTCCGGAATTTCCAGAGTGGATTCCTTCATGAGAGACCTTGACCGAAAGGGTGCCCGACACTAATCCTCGTAGAGCTTCCGTCATCCAGATGTGATCGTAGTCTGGTCCACCGCTATCCATTACGACTATCATATCTGGATTTCCGAGTTCTCCAGTAAGGGCATCAAGATATGGTGGGAGGTCAAATGAGCCTGACTCCTCGCATGTTTCGATTAGGAATGTACACCTTGGATGTGGGATTCCGGCCTCCTGTAGCAATCGGACTGAAGTTGCGCAAAGGTATCCGCCATATCCATCATCAATTGTTCCTCGGCCGTATAGCCATGGATCGCGCCTAACTGCCTTAAGTGGGTGGAGACCATCGGACCAGAGCTCTGGTTTGGAGGGCTGCTTGTCCAAATGTGAGTAGAAAATCACCTCTCCGGGCCCTGTTCCATCTACGGTGACAAGGAGAACCGGGGATTTGCCATCAATCCTGTGGGTCTCATATTTCATTCCCAATATTCCCTGGTCATCCAACCAATTGCAGAAGAGATCTATTGTCTTGTCGAGTTCACCGATTTCGGCCCATTTAGGTTCAAATAATGGGGAAAGGGCCTTAATTTCGATGAATTCGGACAGGCTTGGTAGAATTGAGTCCTCCCATATCTCATCACTTCTGCTCATTAACGATTGCAAGTATTCGTCCATGTTGCTTTGTAGGAGCAATTGCTCATGGACCCTTCGTCTCTACAATTTATTCAGCGGGGCCGCAGATTGGTTTGACACCCGAGCTGAATGGACATTTGTTGCAAACTGATGCCGATTCCCCAGATAGTCGCGGAAATTTCGATTGCGGGACATGAGAAGCGAGGGAGATAGTAGCGGATCTTGCCAGCAGGGATTGTAATTCGAAGAGGGCCTCTTCAAGCATCTCTGGGGAATACTCGATTAGTCTACCGGTTACGCCAACAAGAATTGCGGGGGGAAGGACCGTTCTATGCGGAATTCCGGCGTCTTCCTTGTCCTTCTCGGATTGTATCAGAGCAAGATAATATAGGGCTAGTTGTAATCTATGGTCCTTTAGAATTTGTTTTTCGGACTGAGACATTGGTCCCGGTTCTAGCTTGTCTATTGTTGCAAGGAGCTCGTTATCCTCTAAATCGAAGATTGATTCCGCCCCCTCAGTCTTCAGATCAATGGGCCTAATTGCTGAGTTTCCTTGGTCGTCTTTTGAACAAATTACTAGATCGATAACTCCGCTCATTTCAACGTTGGTCATATCGAATTTGGCTAAAATCTCGGGTCCTTCTGGACTCCAGATGTTTCTTTCGACTGTATTGAATTTAGTAGGGATGGTAATATGGAATGGCATTTCTGTCCTTAGCCCCTCCAAAACTTGGCCATCGACTTGCTTGCCCTCAGTAAATTTCCCAATCTTGCCATCTTGGATTCTTTCTGACATCGCTGTAACTATTTTCTCGACCTCATTAAGATTGGCTGAGGGCGGTATTAATTCCTCAAATACCGTTTTGTGAAGTTCAGGATCGGAGATACGATTATCGCTGGCTTTTGTCCAAGAATGAGGAAGCTGACAAGAAAGAGTTTCTCCGCCCAAAAACGGACTTCCAATTCCTATTTCCATGATTCGGTGGAATATTGTCCCGAACTCGGCTGGAGATAAATTCATTTTTCTACCATTCATTGATTCTGTGGAAGGATTTGGGATGACCGGTTCCATTTCTAACCCCCCACGAGTCTCCAACCATTGCCTTCTAGCACATTCATTGAAAATTGGGAGCTTGCTTGGTTTGATTCGTACGCTGGTAGTGGAGTCCATCAAGCTAGATGAGTGTGCATTCTTTTGCAAACCTTCCTCGTTACGGGAGATCCTGTCTATTGCCTCAATCCTTTGTAATGGGGTCCTTATTCCCTCTAAGGTGCCCTTGTAATCGATAAAGCATTCTGGGTGGTGGATTACGGTCATACCTCCATTACTTCCATCCCCATCGATAAATGCGTTTTCTCTAATTGATTGCGGATCAAGGGTCAAATTTTCTGGTATTTTGGCTGTGGATTCTGAAGAGTCGTGGCGACCCGATAGCCATTGTGAGTTTGTCTCTCCTCTTCTGATTGAGCCCTGCCTAAGAGACTCTGCCCAAATCTGTCCAAGTTGAGGGTTCGGAGAATCATATTCCCACGGGAATATGATGCCTTGTCCTTCGATCCACTTTGTGCCCTTTGGTGAGCCTGCTATTATGAGCTTCTCTTCTGCTCTAGTTGAAGCGACATAGAGGAGGCGTCTTGCCTCGGCGTCCTTCCTCGCGCTTTGCAATAATGAAACATGCCGCCACATGGCTGATTTTGGAGCATTAGTCTCAGAGGGCCAGGGATTTGGATTTCCGGCGAATAGTTCTGGAGTAACTATCAACCTGCTATTCTGCTCGTTCCTCATATTTGTCTGCCTATTTGAGAAGACGTCGGCAATGATGACTACTCTGGATTCCAAGCCCTTCGAACTGTGAATGGTCATTAGACGAACGGCATCGCTTTCTGGATTTGCCTGAGAAACTATGGGGGACGTGCTACTCTCCCGAAGTTCCTTTATCCGATCTGCGAGTATAATTGGATCGCCCCCGACCTCGGAAGATAGCTTGCTTACTATTTCGATGAATTGCTCTGCATCCCGTCTAGAGGAATCTTCAGGGTATGCTACAAGAAGATCATATTGGTCTATTGTCTCCTCAAGAAGTTCGATTAAACTGAAGGAGGATGCTAAGTGGTTCCATCTGCAAACAAGGGACCTCTGACTTTCTGAAGGGCAGTGACTTTCTAATTTCTGAAGGAGATTGGTGTTCTTTTTTGATTCTCCAAGGAAGACCTGAAGCTGTTCGTCATCAAAGCCAATTAGACAGGATCTGGCTACCCAAGCTGCATTGTGCCTTGAGTTAGGCCTAGCTACAAATTGCAACAGTCCTTCAAGCGCAATTGCCGTTGGCCTTTCTAGTAGATTACCCTCAAGATCGACTTGTACAGGAATTCCCATATCTCCTAGGTGTCTGGTGATGATATCCCGAATTTGCACCCTGTTTGGTAGTAGAATCATTATCTCACTGGGCTTTACTGGTTCTTGTTTTTCTGATTTTTGCCAACTTCCTTCTGATGAACGAACTTGGATCTGCGAGGCGTCAATTAGGCTTCTAACCCTCATTGCAATCAGCATCGCCTGACTCTCCAAGCGGTGTTTTTCCCCTAGATCGAATGGGTCCAGGTAAGTGGTTAGATTGGGTGACGGATCGGTTTCTTGAATGTTATCAGTTGGGCAAATCCACTCAATTGAACCTTGTTTTTTCCGGTTTTCCGGAGAAGGTTCTAGGATTTGAGGAGAGGCGTAGAAGTCTCCAGATTTCAATAGATTATGTCTGCTAGAGAAGACGTCCTCCCACCATTCATTCATGTTGGTAAGCAGTCCACCAGCGGTTCGGTAATTCACTTGAAGAGAAATCATCCCCTCTTTCCGGTTATTTATCTCTGAGATGCTGGGTGGTTTTAGTTCCCTGTCAGTCGAGTCGAATGGGATCCATGATACGAGATCCCGCCCTCCTTTTTCCATGTACTCAGATGCCTTTGCAATGGAAATTGTATGGTCGTTCCGTGGATCCCTACTATGCGTGGATCTTCTCAGTGCGGGTTTTCTTGTTAGCTCTGGAATGCTATTTAGTTCGTGGATATTGATGCTTCGAAGTGTTTTCGAGAATTCTAAGAATCCACTGACTTCTGCTTGTCTGAAGGCGTATATGCTCTGCTTTACGTCTCCCACATAGCAAATTGTAGGCTGCCATGGAGTTTCTGTAATTGGTGACTCATTGGCCTCTATCCCCCTTGGCCCCCAAAGGCGGGAAATTATTCTCCATTGTAGGGGTGAGTTGTCTTGTGCCTCGTCAATAATGAAGGCTCGGTATCTTCTTCTAATTTCTAGCAATAGTCCATGCCTCTCCTCAAGGTCATTTCTAA
Organism: Methanobacteriota archaeon; assembly: GCA_002728565.1. GTDB lineage: Archaea > Thermoplasmatota > Poseidoniia > Poseidoniales > Thalassarchaeaceae > UBA36. The sequence continues at coordinate 53,230 of PBUX01000032.1, forward strand.
TTGCTTTGAGTATCGATGAAGACATACCCGATTCTTCGGGTTTAATCTCTAGTTCTGACAAGATTTCGAAGGCTTTGGAAATATGATCGTCCCTCCAAGGCTTATTGCCAATAGAGTCCAGAGCGTGCTGAATTTTTGGGTGGTAGAATGGCCTGCAGACATCTGGGCACTTGACTAGAAGCAAATCTGCTGCCATGTTCTGCATATCTTCGAAATCATGCAATTCATCGTCGTCCTTGAGCTTCTTTAATACCCCTTGGAAGCCAAGGTGAATTAGATACAGGTCACTGAGGTTTCTGACTTCTGATTCTAGCGAGAAGTGAGACTTTTCCTTTGAATTAGCCGGCCTATCTGGGATATTTATTGGAACTGGGCTGCTTGGCCCCTCCCAGTTCTTTGGTGTCCCAGGTGGCTCCATTTTATCTAGAATTATTGAGGCATGGACAAAGTGGAGCATTAGTTGACCCCTTTCAGAGGACCAAAGTCTCTCGAAAGCTCTGATTTCCCCTTTCAATGATTTTAGGAAGCTCTCTTTGGTGTTCCTATCTTTAATCTTCGAATAACTATCCACACCTGAATCCCATGAGTCTCGTGGGAAGTGGTTCCTTGGAAAGAAGGTCATCTTTTTGGTCAAGAGGCTCGGCTTGGAAACTGTGCAAATCAATACATGGCCCATCCAGCGAAGTTTTGCCCATTTCCCCTCTGGAGGGCCTTTCAAGTCTAATTCATCCAAACTGAAAATACGAGATGTACGGGGCCATCCAACTGATGATGGTGAGTTAATGTGACTCTTGAAAATCTGGCAAACATTGGTCACTATGGAATGTAATCTTGAGGAAAACTCGGAAATTTCTGATTCGTCTATTGATTCCAAAATCTGATTAATTAGCGATTCCGAGGCGATTTGTCCATCTCCTCCGGTTATCTTCCTGATTACCTCATCGATGAACACCGATTTTGAAGCTAGCCCCCTTATCACCCTAGATGCAGCCCTTGTACCAGAGTAATTTCGAGATAGCCTATCTCTAGCAGATAGGAATTCGGAAACAATCTCAGCGGGTATGCCAGCATCCACCGCGTCTCCCAACTTAGATGGGGAGTTAGATAGTCTCCAGATAGTACTGAGAGTTGATTCGATTAGCATATTCCTCCCTGTATCAGTCACATTGCCTTTGCTCGACGTATCCCCAAGTCTACCCCAGTATGGAGTTACCAGCCGACTCAGGAAAGAGTCGATGGTTCCGATTGGGGCATCTTCAAGAAGCATCATTATTTGCTCTATAGACCCCTCATTCCTCAATCTGGGATCGGTTCTAATTTTGCCATCGTCCCCTAATGGTCCCGGTCTTAGTCTGGATATTTCTTTCCGAAGTCTGTCCCTCATCTCATCTGCAGCCCTATTGGTGAACGTTAGAAGAACGACCTCCCCGGGAAGCATCCCGCCCCATTCTCGGAGATCCATTCTATCGGAAGGTATGGAGAATAGTGAGCCCCCGCTTAGTGCATTTGGACGATTTGGTTTGGGAAGCAAACGTGTTGCCCTTTGATCTTCCGACAGGTAGTGCTCGATAACGCGATTGACTATTGTGCTGGTTTTGCCGGTACCTGCTCCAGCATCTATCACGATGTGGGAATCAATATTCAGGGCCAATCTTTGTGCTGTGTTTAGTCTCATTAGAAGTCGCCTCCTCTTTCCATCACATTGCAAGTTCTACTTACAGGGCAGTAATTACAGACCATGGGGGAAGGAGTGGGGTGGACCATTCCCTCTGACGAACGGGAGGCTACCTTGAGGGCGACTGCGATTCTTTGGGCCATCCACGCCCTGAAATGATTGCTTGGAGATTGTGGAGCCTCATCCGTAAACCTATGAAGATTAGAGGTGATTTTCGTACGATTCCCCAAATCTAGTTTGTCTAGACGATTTGAATAATCAGAAGAGACTTCTAGAAAATGTTCGGATTTATGACCAAATATGGAGATTCCAGCTGCGATTACCAAGTCCCCTGGATGGGCCACTTCCCATGCTCTGGAGTATAGTGCTAGTTGTAGCTCTTCTAATAAGCCTCTAATGTGTCTTTTTCTAGGAGATCTAGAAGAAGAAGTTTTCAGATCCCTTATGGCTACAATCCTTCTTGGTTTCCAACCAGAACCATGAACCCTGATCGGGGCTATGGTTTGGTCGCCTTCTTCATCTATCCATTTCTCTGCATTATTGTCGAATGGTAGAAGATCAACTCTGTCTATAAATCCTCTAATTTTTATCGGTTCTAGATCCTCCCCCCCAGTGAGCTCGGAAGGGAGGGAGATCTCCAAACCCCCTGTCTGGAAATTATCTGTGCTCCACTCCAAAGAAATTGGGGCCGAGTCGGAGCATGAAGACTCTGATGAAATAATTGAGCCTATTCTGCCGGAGAAAGGTAGAGGCTTTGGATCTGCCAACCAAGAGTTCCATTGTCCAGTGTCCATGCCAGTCAGGGATCGTAGATTTTGTGTAGCAACTGCATCAGTTCTCTCCAACCAAGCAGCTCTGCTATCTAATGACTCCAGTGCCATCTGCATCAGTTGGCCCTCGCTGAAATTTGATCGAGAAATGCTGAATCTGGAGTTTTCATTAGGGGTATCTTTCTCGCCACCGAATGGAACATTGAGTACGCCTGAAATTATGTCATGATGTACCATGTGTAGTAGACTTCCCTGAGTCCGGCCATCTATTTCTTCATCAATTTCTTCGTCGTCATCTGCATAGAGGCCACTGGAAAGCCATCCCATCCTTGGGCATTCAAGCCACTTCTGGAGTCTTGTTGGTGACCAGATGCCAACTCTTTGTTTAGCTCCAGCTGAATGGCCATGCCTTGAGTCATGGACTTTCGACCCACTGGGACTTGGTTTGAAGGGCCTCGGATCAATTGTTGCCGAATGCTTACCACTCTTGGTGATTCCACCTACAACTGGCCATCTTGGATTATCTCTTGGTTCTAACACCCCTTCTGGCTTCCTAGCGCTTAGACTTGCCCTATCGAAACTGAGTAATCTTGGAATCGCTGATGAGGGGAGATAGCCGTCCTCATCTGTTCTTACTGGCTGCCTCCTCTTCCTATCTTGATGGAGGCTGGAGTCCAATCCAATCGATATTGCGCTAGGATTGATGGGTTTCCGCAATGGGGGTTTGTTTTGTCGTATTCGTTTTCCATCCTGCTGCCGGAGTTCTCGAGGCAATTGCAATGCATCATCTGATGTGAAATACTCTGCATTATGATCCTCATTTACAAGCGATTTTGACCATTCCCTGATTGGGGCAGAAGGTGGGTTCACCTCATCCTCAGAAGAATCGATAATCACTACTTCAGAAGAGGAAAATAGAATGTGTTGAAGATGATGTCTGGCATCACGAATAGGTGTGTCTGGACTAAGTATGTCCATGGAGAACCTCTCCTTGTCCCCTATGTATGGCACTTTTTTGGACTTCAGATTCCAAGAAGAGGTGGATGTGTTTGCAAGAATAGTAAGTTCTGCGCTACAACCTAGTGAGTCACTTGGACTAAGCAGGCGAACCCTGCCTGAGACTTCGGTCCCATGTGATTTGATGGTAGATTGCTGACACAGATAATTGAATTCTGTGACCCATGATTTGCCGGAGTCTGGTGCTTCGTGCGCCGCATTTGCTTGCATTTCCCGAAGAAGTGTCTGGTTTCTCCAAATCGTCTGAATCACGGAAGCAGGTGATATTGTTGTTCCATCGGAGGTTTCCATTGTTGATTCTACGTCGATAGAAGCGAGTAATGTCATCAGCCACTCATCGGATGTCGACTCGCTCTCCGGAATGGGTAGCTTTCTGCCTGAATAGCACCCAAGGCTAGTTGACTCGTCACTTAGGGCTTTCTTGTCTTCATTGGATAGTAGTGGGCGTAGAGAGTTAGCGAGGCATAGTATCCACCATTGCGCGCTTTCTTTCTGCGGACCCATGGTTTCATCGGAAGGTGCTCTAGACATGGTTGAGAGCCACTTTTGCAGAGTACCGGGACCACCCAGAATATGTTCTTGTCTCGCTATATTTGTTAGTAGCTCTGGTTCTGCGATAGGCCTGATTGAGTTGTCAGATGGATGTTTGTCCGTGATCTCAAAGGGAGGTATTGATTTTTGCAAGGAGAGGGCCCTGAGTCTGGCGAGTGAGAATGCATCTGATCCGTGAGGCAGGTTTGCAACATACAATATCCAATGAGCAAGTGGGTTCGAGGGGAGTGGTTTCCTTTTTTGTTGGATTCTGACTCCTAGATGCGATAGTAGCCGTGTCCATCTCTCTCTATTTTCTTCGACTGCGGGATCGATAATCAAAATTTTATCTTCGGAATTAGAAGAAAGCCTCTCTCCTACGACTTTTAGGGTGGCATCAAATGAATGTGCCTCCCTTTTTACGAAGACTCTTCTCACATTGGGCCTTTCCTGCTCATGGCCCCTCCCTGAGCGAATAATCCACTCGGGAAGGTCATCGGAATTTTTTATTGGATGCTCGTCGACTAATAAGATTCCATGATGACCAAGCCTGAAATTCCCGGGATATGCCAGCTGATGAACCGGTCTGAATCTTGAAAGCTGCAAAATCATCTCTGAGTGTGATCTGCAAATTCCCGGGGAGTGGTCCAATAGTATTATGCCATCAATATCCGAGATGCTAAATGGCTCCCTTCCCTTCTTCAACTCGTTAATGACGCGAGGTAGAACCATGTCTACATGAGTTCCTCCAAGCTTCTTCTCCAGTCTTCTGATGATTCTGATGAAAGTTGTAATTCCGGGTCCATCCCACTCTTCGAAGGCCAGTTCCCTGGAAAGATGTGAGAATAGACTTGCCAAGGAGCGGGTCTTTCCTATTCCCCAATTCATTTCTGGAATTGGATTAATGATTGGAAATCCTAATCTGGAAGCCTCCTTGCAGCACTCAGTATGAAGAATTGTTTCAAATGGACCTTGATGTGGAATTACTCTAGGGAGTCTGAAATCTGCAAGTAGCGAGTTTGCTAGTGAGTCTATCGTATGATGAAAATTCGTGTCGATTGCCCCCGATAAGCCGATAGAGGCTAAGTTCTCACGTCTAGAGCTGTCATTTGGATAAATTACCATGACTCTACCAGGCAAATCAGAATTTGCGGCCCCGGGATTTAGTGATTGGAGTCTGATCTGATCTTGGAGCCAACTCGGTGTTCTTCCAATATTGACCTCTTCACTTGTGATTCGATATTCTGAAGACTGCATCAAATCATCTCCGAGCATTCGCCATGGAAGGCGACGGTTATTCAACCCAACCCAAAATACTACCAAATTATAGGGGCATGTGATTGTTGCGCCTAGGTACCAAGATAGCTAAGAGGCATATCAGCAAGGAGGGTCCAATTGCTGGAACCGCTTTGTCAGATGTAGTCTCAGGAGTTGAAGTCTCCCAGTCAATTACTAGGATCGCTGAAATGTCATCGCCATCCCATGCCTCAGGTATTGTCAATGAGATTTCGCCCTGGAGGCTGGGGAGCTGGATTGTGTCCACCAAGATATTGGAATAATTGCCCTTGCCGTTTGATCCTTCTGGAAAACTTGCAACTTGTTCTACGTACATTAGCCAAGGTGTCAATGTATACGATTGACAGTCTGACACGCAATCATGGAAAACATTCTCAACGTTCCATGAGAAATCTAAGGAGTTTGAAGTGGATTCGGACGAGCGAGAGAAGGAGAGGGAAGCGTTGCCGGAAAATGGATGACTAGAGCCCACTGAGATAGATTGGTTGTAATCGCTGCTGATGCTAGATGACTTGGGCCTAGTTCCCAAATGGAGCCTCTCACCGTCGAAAACGGTAGTTGGGGCCAGTCTGGGAGAAAGGCCCACTGTTGTCGATGTGCCGCCATAAATTGACTCCCATCGATCGTCGGTTCCATTGCTTCCAAAAGGGTCTTCGGGCTCAAATTTGAATTTGTGATAATTTATGACCACTACATTCGATTGACCGATAACCTGATGCAAAATTTTCTCCGTTTGCACGCAATTTGTACACCATGTTGCTGTATATACCTCGATTACCTGAGGAAAGCTTGCTACATCCATTTCAATGGATGCGTTCGTCGCGTCCACTGGCAATTCTAGGCCGAGTCCTCCAATTGCCCCCCCGGCCACTCCCTCTCTAGCCTCATCCCAAGTGGGGGGATCTGTGTCAGCACTGGCTGCATTAGTTAGAATGGTGAACAGAAGAAGGGTGGTAAGCGCGAGGGCCAGCCGTGATTGCATGGCCATCCTAAGGAA
>PBUX01000033.1 GCA_002728565.1 Methanobacteriota archaeon
AACATGCCTTCAGGAAATAACACGATCTCCTCCAATATTGGCAACCTGACAGGGGGGGAGCACTACTACGTCCACTTCCAGGCCATCGTCGATGGCTACTGGCAAGTCGAAGAAGGCTTCTGGTTCTACGCGGACAATTCCAGCAAGTCTTTCGATTGGTCCTTCCACTTGGATGACTACGATTGCCAAGTCAACATGACTCTCCAGCTAAACGACTGGAATGGGAACTATGCCTTCGTGCAGCACAATGCCTCTGCCCCGTGCCAGGACTCGCCCGTTCCCTACTTCACATACTCTGGCTCCTGGGCCAACCCGATGACGGCCGGCGAGCACATCCTTGAGGTTCATGCCCACAACCTGACTGCGGGAGAAGACTACATGTTCTCAGCATACGTCATAGTGGACGGTACCTGGTTGGCTCATGACACATTCCAATTCAATGCACCTGGCCCCAATGCATACCAACTGTACAACTACACCCTGACCATTGACGAGTACGTCTGCTCGGTCAATATCACCTTGTCCCTGAATGACTACTATGGCAACCAGGCAGAAGGGAATCACAACGCCTCGGGCGAGTGCCAGGACCCGCCAGCGCCGTATGTCGAGCTTTCTGGCAACGCCACGAACCTGTCCGACCCCATGTCGGCCGGGTGGCATGACATCCACGTGACTGGCCACAACCTTACCGCGGGCGAAAGCTACCTGGTGAATTTGCAGGTGGTCGTAGACGGCCAGTACTGGTTCGACGAGTCATACTGGTACTCGGCCTACAACAGCACATACTGGTTCACAGGATGGTCAGTGGAGCTGGACGAGTACGTCTGCTCGGTCAACATCTCCGCCTCGCTGTCCGACTACTTCGGCAACTACGATGCTGCCTACCACAACGCCTCGGGCGAGTGCCAGGACCCGCCGATGCCCTACCTGTCGATCTCCAACGCGTCCGACCCCATGTCGGCCGGTTGGCACAACATCTCCGTCAACGCCCACAACCTGACCGAGGGCGACGACTACCTGGTCGGCTTCCAGGTGACCGTCGACGGATTCCTGGTCGATGGGATGTCCTACTGGTTCACCGCCTGGGACTCCGACGCCTACGGCGTGCACTACATCTGGCTGGACATCGACGAGTACGTCTGCTCGGTGAACATCTCGGCTACGATGATGGACGGTTGGGGCGCTGAGTCCCCGTCGATCCACCACAACGCCTCGGGCGAGTGCCAGGACCCGCCGGTCCCTTACATCGAACTCTCTTACACCAACGGCTCTTCATTAGGGACCTTCATGGGCATGGGATGGCACAATGCCTCAGTCTTCTTGGGCAACCTGACAGAGGGTGAAAACTACTTTGTGAGCTACCAAGTTTCCGACAATGGTACTTTCCTAGATTCGGGCAACTTCCCACTCTCGGCCGATGGACCCTCATTCACATTCGAATGGCCAATCTGGGTCTCTGAGTTCGACTGCGATCTGAACATCTCTGTCTCATTGTCTGACTACTGGGCCAACCAAGTGTCCACAGAGCATCACGCGATCGCTCCTTGCGTGCCCTATGAAACCGGCACGGGATCAGGCACAGGGGGAGGGGGAACCGGACCATCGGGACCACCTCACATCTCTAACGTCCAAATCGGTGGATACGACGTATGGGGACTATCAATAATGGAAAGCGGCCTCACTCTCAACGCATCTCCTTATTGGGTGGACGTGCATGCGACAAACCTCTCAGAGAACGCATCATACGTAGCCGTAACCGTAGTCAATATCGATGGCTTCGAGATTTACAACTACAGTACTCCCAGCTACTGGATCTGGAACCATAGCACATACTTCTACATGCCAGGGGAGTTCACCGTGGCAGTTTCCAGTTGCTCTATTACAATTGACACATACTTGCTCAACAACTCTGACCAAAGTTCCTCAGGCACCGATTCTGGATCCAACTCCTCTGACTTCGGCGAGCTATTGGATATGGTCTCAAGCACCCTATCCGGGCCATGCGATCTTGATTCAGACAATGACGGAGTCGGCGACGATTCCGACGCCTTCCCTCTGGATCCGAGTGAGACCACCGATTCGGATGGCGATGGGATAGGGGACAACTCCGACGACTTCCCGTTCGACGCCAACGAGACCACGGACTCTGACGGAGACGGCATAGGGGACAATGAGGACACTGACGTCGATGGCGATGGAGTTGATGACGATCAAGACGACTCAGATGGTGATGGGGTAACTGATGACATCGACGCCTTCCCGTTCGATGCCAATGAGACCACGGACACCGATGGGGACGGCGTCGGCGACAACTCCGACGCATTCCCCAACGACGCCAACGAGACAACGGATACCGACGGAGATGGCATAGGGGACAACTCAGATCCTGACTCTGACGGAGATGGCACCCCCAATGGCTTGGATGACTTCCCACTGAACAGCGCTCTGACCTCCGACTCCGATCGGGACGGGGTGCAGGATGCTGACGACGCATTCCCCAATGACCCCACAGAGTATATTGACACTGATGGGGATGGAGTTGGCAACAACGCAGATGGCGACGACGACGGCGACGGCACCCCCGATGACATTGACGACATGCCGCTGAATCCGAATGAGCAGAAGGATACCGACAGGGACGGAATCGGCGACAACGCAGACGCCTTCCCGAATGACCCACAGGAGAGGTACGACTCAGACGGAGATGGCGTGGGGGACAACTCCGACGACTTCCCTAGCGACCCAATGGAATGGTCCGACAAAGACAATGACGGATTTGGGGACAACTCCGACGCTTTCCCGAACGATCCCAACGAATACGCTGATTCGGATGGCGACGGAGTGGGAAATAATGCCGATGATTGCGACTATGACGCTAGTGGCTCAGTGGATGCGGACAATGACGGAGTATGCGAAGACGGCCAGTCACAGTCAGGAAGCTCCAACACCGATGATGAGGGGGGCGATGCAGCCAGCCTTCCAGGCTTCACATCCTCACTGGTGATCACCTCAATTCTCGGGGCTGCAATAGTGGCAAACCGCCGAAGAGAATAGTGACAGAGTAAACCAAAATTTGGTGCCGGGAGCGGGACTTGAACCCGCGACCTTCGGATGTCTCAGACACTTTCGGCTAGGCTGTTGCGCTCATCGTTCGCTTCAGAGGGGACGATGCCCCACCTGAATTTACCCTATGAGTCCGACGCGCTACCAACTACGCCACCCCGGCGGCAACCCGTTGCGAGACAGGGGACCATTTGAGCATTGCCGGCGAATAGACCCGCCCCATTGCATAGGGTTGATGTGCACGATGTCCCCGCCTAGCTCTGAAAACAATGGTCGACGTCGACTCCGCACTGAGGGCTAGTGCCTACTCCGGTAGGAAAAATAAGTCCGACTCCAAAGATGGGGAGAAGCCCGCTTCAATCGAGCCGTTCGATCCAGCAGCCCACGCGATCAAGGAGAAGGCGGATGCCATTTCAATGTGGACAGTCATTGCCCTTGGGGTCTTGGTCGCTTTTTTGATGAGGTACCAGATGATGACCAGGCTCGAGGGGCCGCAACAGGTACTGTGGCTCCTCCCTCTTCTCGGCACTCTAGCAATTCCATCCATCCACCGCCTGGTCGTCCCGTCAGAATTTTTCGAACTCTACACCGGTGGCAACTGGTTCCGGGCCTCTTTCCTTTACCTGTTCACCTGGTTGGCCCTTTCTTTTGCTCTAGTCAACCCCCCTATGGCGGATGTCGCAGCTCCGCATCTAGCAGGGGCGATTGATGTTGAAGCAAATGATGGTATCTCATTGACCTCATTGGACGGCTCCACATACAACATCGAGATAGTTCAGGACCAGGTGCCTGTGGTCATCGGTCTAGCCGTACGAGACAACGTCAATGCCACCAATGCGCAAATGTCCATGACAATTACGAAAAAGGGGATAGAAGAACCAATTATTTCAGCTTCCGGAACCGTTTCTGACATCGCCAATTCTGGCCCAGGTGAAGATTTCCAATCGGTGCAGGAGTGGAGCAGGGGAATGCACTGGAACGCACTGATGAAGTTTCACACCGATCATCCGAAGGTAGCCCCCAATGGGCAAGACATCGGGATGGCCTGGAACCTGTGCGAAGGAGGTTGCGAACCAGGAATCTTCACCATCAGCATCGAACTGTCAGAAGATAGTAGCGTTTGGAGCAATGGCTTGAACACGTGGTCACAGGAGTACACCGTAAGAATCTCCCAGGTCGGCTAGCCCCCTATTTCGGTGCAGACCCTAGCTGTCATGGCATCTAGCTGAAGCGACTCGCCACCACCCTCGACCATCCTGAAGTCGCAATCCGCCATTATCTCGGTAATTATCAGCTTCTGGGTCTCGTCTAGGAACTCCGCTTCACCAAGCTCCCTATGAAGTTGGTTGACCAGGTCGGTCCCAGCGAGTCCGAACTTATCCATTATGTCCCTCATCCTACGTCTTGCAGGCCTGAAACCATCCTCCTTGCAAGAAAGGAAAAACCCCTGCAACTCCTCTGGGGGCGCAGTAGCCGTTGTCTCGTAGACCAAGTCTCTTGTTACATTAGAGTCCAGGGAAGCCGCGACCTGCAGGGATGTTATCGCCTTACGCAAGTCCCCCAAACTCACCCTTGCGATTGCATCCGCCGCTTCTCCATCTAGATCCACTCCCTCGATCTTTGCAACCTCGAGAATGGTCTCCCTAACATTGCCTCTGTCAAGGGGCCTGAACCTGAAAACAGCGCACCTTGACTGTATCGCCTCGACAATCTTCGACGAATAGTTACAAGAGAGAATGAATCTGCATGTTTCGGCATATTGCTCCATAATCCTCCTCAGTGCGCCTTGCGCGTCAGGAGTCAGTGCGTCTGCCTCGTCCAGGAAAATCACCTTGAATGTGGTCCCAGGGATTGGAGCCGTCCTAGCGAACTGTTTGACCTTCGTCCTTATGGACTCGAGCTTCCTCTCGTCGCTAGCATTCATCTCCAGCAAGTTGCTCCTGTATCCATCGCCAAATACATCCTTTGCAAGAGCTAGTGCTGAGGTCGTCTTCCCGGTTCCCGGGGGCCCTGCAAACATCAGGTGGGGGAAAGACCCAGTTTTGGAATATGCCACCAAGCGGTCAACAACGGCACGCTGCCCTTTGATTTCCCCGACAGTCCGGGGCCGGTGCCTCTCAACCCACAAGTCGCTCATGCTCGTTCGCGCCTACCTATGAGCGGGCGTCCTTGAAGGTTGGGGGGGCGTAAGGACTCGAATCAGTAGCTCTCCTCAGAGGAAGGGAAACTACCATCGCGCACGTCAGAGATGTAACCTTTCACTGCTGAGTCAATCGATTCCCCCAAGTCTGCATATCTCCTAAGAAAGCGCGGAGAGAAGTCCTTAGTTATGCCAAGCATGTCATGGAGAACCAGAACCTGACCGTCGCAGTCCGATCCAGCGCCAATGCCTATTGTCGGGATTTCCAAAGAAGAGCTGACCTCTTGAGCGAGTTTGGCTGGTATCTTTTCGAAAACTATTGCAAAGCAGCCAGCCTCTTGCAACGCAAGAGCGTCCTTGAGAACCTTCTCAGCCTCTGCTTCCTCCTTGGCCCTNACCGTGTATGTCCCGAACTTGTAGATCGATTGCGGGGTCAGACCCAAGTGGCCCATGACCGGAATTCCAGCNGTCAGGATCCTCTCTACCGAGTCGACTACTTCGGCACCGCCTTCCAGCTTAACNGCGTGTCCGCCCGATTCCTTCATGATCCTGATTGCGCTCTTCAGTGCCAATTTNGAGTCNCCCTGGTAACTGCCGAATGGCATGTCAACCACCACCAGTGCTCTGTCAACCCCCCTTACCACGCACTGTGCATGATAGATCATGTGATCCAGAGTCATTGGTACTGTGGTATCATTACCCGCCATGACGTTNGAAGCCGAGTCTCCAACCAGTATTACATCGACCCCAGCTCCGTCGACTAGCCGGGCAAGGGAGTAGTCATATGCCGTAAGCATGGTGATCTTCTCACCNGCTCCCTTCATTTCCTGTAGGGTGTTTGTCGTCACCTTCTTCGCCCGACTATAAACCATCATGCGCCTCCTGGGAGCTTATCCAGAACGATTCACGCCTTCAACTAAACGCTTCGCCNNTCATTCNGCTATGTCTATTTCTTCCGCTGTCTCAAGGAATTCTTCTANATCGAGCAAACCGTCGCCATCCGAGTCCCCCGNGTGGAAAATCTCCCTAACTACCCGGTTCTCAGAGCTGCTTCTGGTNCGGGAAATCACTATCGACTCATCAGGAATGTTTGGCCCGCCATCACTGATGTAGCCAAGTGCCCTTATGGCGTTAACAAACTCTCCTTCNCCNAGCTTTCCAANCCCNTCTNTATCGGCTTCGTGGAATGCGGCGCACNTCCTCATTAGCTCTGCCTCGTCGGGNTCGGTTAGTAGCTTCAATGTAGTATTCCAGGGGGTTATCTCCACCTTCGCATTCTTCTTACCATAGGACGAGTAGATTATCAAACCCAGAAATATGGCCACGGATGCACCAATCAGGGATTTAACCCCCATCATGAAAATCAGGGCCGCACCACCGAAGATTCCGAGTAATTGGATCCAGGGGTATAGTATCTTGGGAGTCTTCCAACCAGGTTGATACCATGCATGCGAACCAGACGAACTGCGTAGAACTATGACGCATGCGTTGATGAGCATGAAGATCATTATCTTGAATCCGGAAGCGAGCTCTGCGACATCGTGGACAGGCAGGAAAGTTATCGCTGCAGCCATAGCCAAACCAGTCCCAATGATGGCCCAGAAGGGAGTCTCAAACTTCTCGTGTAATTCCTCGAGGAATTGTGGCAGCAGCCTATCTCTGGCCATTGCGAATGGGAATCTGGAGGAGGCAAGGATCCCCGCAAGAGCCATCGATGTCATTGTCACAACGGCAAGAATGGCCGCTATTGTGGCGACCCCCTCACCACCAACCGACTCAGCGAAAATGTACACTGGATCTTCACCAGCGTGACCGTCTCCATGCATGTAGGTGGCCGGATCAACAGCAGCTGCCATCATTAGGGTGACCGTGACATAGAGCATGCAACTGAGTAGAAGGGACAGAAGGATGCCATAGGGCAGGTTCCTCTCCGGATCCTTGACCTCGCCACCGACGGCAGCAATCTTTGTCACACCCGCGTAAGAGACGAAAACGAAAGCAGACGTCGAAGCGACATCACTCCATCCGCCTCCGAAGGCTTCCTCAGAGATTACAGCTTCCCAGTTCAAGCCGCCCTTGAATAAGGCCCAGAAGCATAGTCCGAGCAGATAAGCAGCCGATATCATAACTATCGGAATCTGAATCTTTTTTATCCTCTTTAGACCTAAGATATTGATGAACACAATGATGGCCAGGAGCAACAAGGCTGCTACTTCGATGTCAATTTCGACACCGATCAGGTCCTCGATCACCCACAGATATGCTTTGAAACCGATCAAAGCAAAAGCCGATTTTAGCATGAAGTTCGCCCAGAGGCCCAGACCGGCAATTGTCCCCACCATAGGCCCGAAAGTCTTCTGGACATAAATGTAAGATCCGCCGGAGGAGGGCATAGCAGTTGATAACTCAGACTTGGAAATTGCACCCGGAAGGACGATTACTGCAGCGACT
>PBUX01000003.1 GCA_002728565.1 Methanobacteriota archaeon
CAGTAGATGCATCGACTGGATCGATATTGTCCATGTCAGTAACCAATCCAGGATATGGCTATCAATTGACGGAGAGCCTCGAGGTAGTAGTAACAAATGGGAGCGGTTCAGGGGCCTCTTTCACACCAAACCTCTTCCCCACGGGGAACATCACAGCAACAACAATCCTTGATCATGGGCTCAATTTCACATCCATTCCGGAAATCTTGATTAGCGACACAAATGGGACAGGAGGCAATATCACTGCTAGCCTTGGAGCACTTTACTCGCAAGAGGTGTCAATAACCAGCTTACCTTCTGGAAGCTCATGCAGCAATGGAGGGCACCAAGTCAGCTCAGGACTTGACTTGGATGATGATCGAACTCTGGACCAATCGGAGATTACTCAGACCCTGACACTGTGCCATTTGCAGAAGTTGTGGGAAGCGACTACATTCACTTCTTTCTCTGGCAACTTATCATCGGGCGGACTTTCACTAGGACACGGGACCATACCAACTGCAGCGGCAGAGGGGATAGTTTCCGCAGGCACGATTCCCGGATCACCCGTACCTGCTGGTACCGATGGCTATCTCCTCATTCCAGCTTCTCAGGTTCCTGACTCGCAGTATTTCAATAACTACTACCTTACTTTCCAACATTGGTTCCACCTAAACAGCAGCTTATCGGGCGGGGGGGACGGAGTTTGGTTGGAATACCGTCTCCAATCAACCAACTCATGGGGCGATTGGACATACATCGAGCCATCCAATGGCTACCCGAGCACAATGGCAATGAGCGCACCAGTACCGAATGGCGCATCCGCTCCAGTGCCAGTTTTCTCTTCGACCACCCACAGTGGTTGGGTAGAAAGCAACTTTACGCTTGACACCTTGTCTGATATTGGTACGGCAGACAAAATCCAATTCAGGTTCCGAATTTGGACAGATCCGAATTCAACGGTCGAGCGACCGGGTTGGTTCTTGGATGACATTCTGATTAACAACGACGGAATCTCTTCTTCAGGCGAACTGAGTATTTCCTTTGGCTTCGAGGACTCCTCCGTCGGCAGCCCCTCCGTCTTGGATGCCCCCGGTTGGTCAAGGTCCAGCTCCATGAACTCCGGCTCTTGCGGAACGGGAGCATATCCTGACGATCAGAGGTGTAAGTTCACTTTGGATAAAATATTTTCAAACTCAGGGCCACCGGAGACAACTTCTTTCCCGTACTTGTATGGTTTGGGATTCACTGGCAACTACTACAACACTATCGATGATGCAAGCCTGATCACCCCGGAGTATGTCATTCCTCAAAATAGCAATCCGTTTTTGACCTTCGATCATTGGGCCTGCGTTGAGCCAAGCTGGGATGCAGCTACTGTATTCATCAATGTCAATGGGGGGAACTGGCAGCATTTCGATCCCGGCAATTGGTATTCACACACCCCTCCGTCTACCGTTGTGCACAATTACGGAGGATATGCAAGCTTTGGCAGGGACCACTGCTCAGGAGGGGGTTGGACAATTTCAGGCCCAATGACTACAATGCAAGCCAGTCTAATTGCCTACCAAGGCGACTCGGTTCGGTTCAAATTCTCCTTCGGATCCGACTATTCTGTAAATCATGGCGGATGGTTCATAGACAATGTTGGCGTAAAGGTGGAGAATTACGGGGAAGTAGGCCACTGGCTCAGCCCCTCACTCAATATCGCACAGAATTCAACACTCAACTTAGGTTTCGTCGACATAGATGCCATAGTGCCAGATCAGACATGGGTCAGGGCGTCATTGGTTGAACCAAGCACAGGTCTGGAAATACCGGGTTTCTCAAACCTCTCACTCCCTTTCAGCTTGGCTGGAGTCGACTCGCAGTTGTTTCCGCAGGTCAAGGTCAAGATTCACCTCGGCACCTTCGATCCCGAGGTTTCGCCCCTTTTGAACGGAGTCCATGTAGGTGGGAACAGGATTCTAAATGCCGACACTGGATACAATGGTTGGGACATCAGTGCTGGAATAGAAGTGATAAATGGGCAATTGAACGCAACTGCGATCTCCGGAACGATCTCTTCAGACTTCATCTTTTCATCTAGGCCAATAAAGAAGGTTGTAGTTGGTGGAGAGATTTCAAGCGTCGTCTCCGTCACTATCAAGGACAAAGCGGGAAACTCATTGGCCACTCTGAACAAGGGAAATAGCGTTGAATTCCTAGCACCTCAAACTGGTTTTTCTGCAATTGTCAACCTACCGCCCAATGGTTGGATAGAGAACCTAAAGATAAGCTCAATTTTTGCAAATCCAGCCTCTAATTCCAGGATTGATGTCCTAGACGACGGCACGGACGAATGGTCCTTCCCGTTCGATGGCGGCTATGGCCATCTTGGTTGGCAGTCATTCCTCGGTGACGCAGGAGGGACATTCTCAAGAAGCAAATCGGTCACTCTCGATGGCTCCAACCCCCAAAACTCATTCTTCATGATTCCATCAAATGCCTCAATAACTTCTGGCATGTTTGCTATCACTCCGGATTCGGATGGTTTCGACTCCACAATTTCTGTTTCCATTGCTGGATCCACCATGACACTTGGGAATGGTTACTCTCCCGAAATAAAGATGCTAAATGCAGCTCAAATATCTGCAATTAACCTAATCTCGCCCAATCACAAAGATGTGGTTAACGACAGAGATTGGATAATGGTCCCAATCCAAATCGACTCCTCTTCCGCACAGACAGTTTCAATTTCTAGCATCGGAATTTGGTACAATTTCTTTGAGAACAAATCTGGATTTGCCCAGGAAATAGCCGATTATCAGGCCAACTTGGGCGACTCTGGCCCATCTTCAGATGAGTTGGACATCCCTGTCAGCGTAACTTCAGATTACGGGTCTGTAGCGATTGATGGCTCAATTATCTTCGACTACCTCATCACGAATCACGATTTCTCAGTACCCAACTCCCTATACCCAACTGGGGATAACTATGAGATCATTACGAAGCATAGGCACCTCTACGACAATTCAGAGCTCGCTGAAATCACGCTGACTGGCTTTGCTTCCGATGGCAACGTGGTTTCTTTCAATGTCAGAAATAGTGCCGATGGCCTATGGGGGACCGGCTCTTCCGAGGTCGCATTCTCACAGGATTCGGGTACCTCTTTGGCCCCTCTTGACTTGGGGCTTAGCTATTTGGAGACTATGCCAAATCCAGATGGGCATACGGACATAGTTGCCCATTGGTACTTCGGAGTGACTTGGGATTGGGACGATGTCGATGAAATCCGATGGACTGCTCGAGCAGACGATGCGAACGGCGACACCATCTGGACCGCCGAAGCAAAGAGCGGGAACTCAGGCGCAAAGGCCGTAGAAAACGACTTACAATTCGAGGATTTTGTTGTGGAGGATAGCCAATCAAGAGTCCTATCCAACTCACAACAGACGCTATTCTACCCGTATCCGGCCATACCGGGCAGCCAATTATCCGTCAGTGGTAAAGTTCGGTTCCAGGATTCCTCCGACTTCAGGCCAATGGCTTCTGATTATGCCGTTTCTGTGAATGTGGGGGGATCGCTTTTCCCACTACAATCTGCGAGCAATGGGGAATTTTCCGGAGTAGTCACGGTTCCTGCTGGTTCGGAGACCGTGAGCATGTTTCCAGTTCTTACTTCAATCGGCCCACAGTCCGGATCCAATGGCGCACAAGACGCTTCCGGGTCAACAGATGTCGTGGATGTACTGCTGGACTCAAACCCTCCCGTTGCCGGCCCACTTGAGATGATGACAATGATAGGGCTCCAACCCGCAAATGGCATGGTCTCTGATCCAACCATTCCATTCGCACCATACATAACCGTTTCAGAAGATGAGGCAAGAGGGGAATCATTGACCCTGAGGTACTGGAGAGCAGGTGTGGATGATACGGATGCCGATGGTATCGCCGACCCAAATGAGTACCTGTCACAGGTAAAGCCACTCAGTACTGGATTGAAGGGAGAGCAGCAGGTCCAGTTTACTGGAATCGATGTTAGTGCCATGGGCAATGACCCACTTCACCTGTACCTGGAGGGGACTGATTGGGCCGGTTGGACCTACCAAGACGGTGGTTCCGGGGGTGGCCCTGGGGCGGAAAACTCCTGGGCGACCGTAGTAATAGCCGTTGATACCCCCACGGAGTTCGCAGGAGCTGGTTTGGGCGTTGGCCAGGGCATATCCTCTACATTCTCCTTGGATACGGTTAATTCAGATTCAGGGGACTCATTCCTCATTCCNGGGAAGGAGCACGCATTCACTCTCCGTTTAATCGAGCCAAATGGGTTCCACACAATTGACAACATTTCTATCATGCTTTGCGGATATGGGTCCGACATTGGCAAATTCACNTACGCTCCTTTTTCTGGTGCACTATGGAGCCCAGANGGCAGTATGNTNANTCCAATTAGGGTTGAAACCGCTAATTTGGACGACTCANTAGTNGANGCACGTTTCATNTTCNAAGTCTCTTGGGACATGCCATTTTCCGCTCAAGACAATGACTGCAAGCCCAANGTCATGGTTTCGGACAATCTCCACTCAATCGAGTCTGCATCCCTAACCGAACTTGGTTGGTTCCTAGANAACGGCCTGACTGCTCTACCAGAATCCATCAGGGACCTTACTGCCCCGTTCGGAGATAATTCAGGTAATTCCCTATATCTCGGCCAGGGCGATGAGTTTTCTGTCTCTGGGTTTGTCTCTCATCACGAAACTGGATACGTGATTGAAGATGTCAATCAGGATCTAGCAGTGCTAGTCTCTCTGATTTATGGTTCCCAGTCCGTTGAAGCGCTAGGTTTAGTCAGTGAAAATGGATCATACGAGGCTATTGTGAAGCTACCTGACAGAGTCCCCTCCGATCCAAGGATTTCCATAACGACCTCAATCGTAAACTCGCAGGGACTTGCCCTCTCGATACCAAATTCCGACTTGTCAATCACTGTCGATACCAGGAGGCCCTCCGTCGTCTTCGATGTGGTCAATTTCCCCGATTCCTCATTGCAGTACATCGAGACGAACTCGATACGAGAAGTTCCTGTAACCATCAAGATAATTGACGAGTTGGGAATGAACGAAGGCCCACTCCTGGTTTCTTGGCAGATGATTAGGGATGGGGAGGCAATACCGGGAACTTTGGCAAATGGGGAAATTGCCTACGTTTCCAGTGATGGCCAGAACCACTTTTATCAGGGTGATTTAGATTTCAGGCCCCCAGCTGGAATCGAGGTTCAAGAGGGGGACCGCCTATCATTTTGGATTTCTTCGACCGACCGTGCAGGTAATGAGGTCGCAGGTCTCGGCGGCCCAAACGCTCCTCGAGAGCCAGCTTTCAGATTGGTCGACTTCATTCCGACCTACACAAGAGCAGTGATTAATCCGACAAACAACCCATATGTCGGCGAGTCAATTACAATCACGACTTACTGGGAGAACACCGGAAAACTGGATGGCACGATATCCGTGGGGCTTTATGAGCAGAATGAGGAGGGGGTGTGGCAGGAATCAAAGACCACGGCCTTATTTGGGGCCACTGAGATATACCTGCCCCCTCAGAGCTCCAGCATTAAGGCGGATTTCGAGTATGAGGCATGGAGAGTTGGTCAGCCACTACTGATTTTGGTAATTGACGGCGACTTTGACAATCAGAACTTCCTGAATGTTGAGATCTCCGGGATAGATGTGGCGATGTTCGACGAATCAAGCCAGTCGGACGGCTCAACTTTATGGTTGATCGGAGGGGCATTACTCTCACTCGCCCTGGTAGGAGTTGGATACTACATGATTAAGTCGAAGGAAGAAGACTATTACTACGATGATGAGGAATATGACTACGAGGAAGGTGAAGAAGAGTACTATTAGAGACTCGCTCCTCGAATATACCGCAAAAACACCAACAGAGATTACCAATGCACCAGTCTTGTTTATAGGCCATTGTTTGAGCCTGATAGTCTGGGGATTACTTTCCCCTGATGGGATGCGCTTATGGATGGGAATGAAAATTTGGATGATATAAGGTCGGAAGTAGAAGAGCTTCGAGTGTTGGTGAACACCCTACTAACAATAATAATGGAAGAGGCGGATGGAATCCAATCAGGGTCGGCCCACCTCTTGCCCGATTCCCCCAATAGGGGATACTCAATGTGATTGCCAATTGCCAAGGAAAAAACCTCATAGTTCAATACTCCTGACCACATCGGAGTGGCATGGGACTTGGTGGATATAGCACAGAGAAGTTGCTAATGGGGGGGGCGGCGTTAGTAACCTTCGCCTTCTTTTTTGTCGCTATTGTTTATCCTAGTATTTTCACACCCAAGCCAGACTGGGGTGCGGCAGATGGATGCATAGGCGGTCAGACCGACCATGCGGACACGGATGACTCAGATATTGGGGTAGCCAGGCATTACCACCCTAGGATTCAGATAACCATAGATGGTAACCAACTCCCGATTCCCCCAAATACCGGGATAGACCAACTTGGCTGCAGAGGTGGCATGAGGTGGGTGCATATCCACTCGGCCTCAGATTCGGGATTCACCACCATACACATTGAGACTCCAGATCGGATGAATGTCCCTCTCGGGGCCTTCTTCCAAGTATGGGATAGGGAGGGAACTCCATCACTTACAGAAGACAGGAAATTCGATATCAATGGAAATGGGGTTTCCGATTGGGAGGAATACGACATCTCCATGATTGTCAATGGCAAAGAGAATAAACAATTCGAGTCATTTGTCATGGAGGATCTCGACATGATCGAGTTGCTCTTCACCTCTAAGTAGCCCTTCTACCCCTTGAT
>PBUX01000034.1 GCA_002728565.1 Methanobacteriota archaeon
ACCATCAGAAGCCCAAAGCTCCTAAGATTCATTCCATGAGCTCTTGCCTGAATGCCATGACTATATTCATGAATTACAAGGGTGACAATAAGTGCTAGGGCAGGCCACCAGAATGGAACGAAGCTGGTCACACCTGGGATAAATACAAGATCTCTAGCTGGGATGTAGTCATCCCTGGGGCTGATCGCAGTCTCAATTGCACTTGCAAAGAGTAGTAGGATTACCAGCAGCATCACAATAAAGCAGAGCCATATTGAGAACTCACCATATTTTCTCCAGAGACTCTTTCTTCTGGAAATGAAGTTCAATGCCTTCTTTCCTCTATTGGTTCTGAGCATGAGGATAATTCCGAGAACCCTAGTTGCGTTAAATCGGTCTAGATAACCCATTTCTTCAGAGTAAATTAGTGCATAGTACCAAAAGGCAAGGAAAATTACCAGTAATGGCGGCATACCTAAAATGTAAAGCAGATAGAGTGTTACAATTGGTAGTAGGAAGGATCTTCTGACCCTTGGCTCTTCGGACACATTTGTTGACGGCGCCCACGTACTCTTCAACCTGCGTCTTCAATGCGGAAGTGAAAATACATAGGACCGAATCTGCAGATCATGGCGGCTATCGGGGGGGCGGATAAGAGAAGCTTCAACAGAAGGGTGGATTCGATAGCTAGGGAAAGAGACAGCATTAGAAGACTTCTGGAACAAGCGAGAATTTCTTCAATAGTGGTTGAAATCAAATCTTTAGAGAAGAGGCTAGATGAAATTGAGAGCCTCCTATCAGGTCGAAAATGATCAGTTGCTTATCGAGTCAAGTAAATTGCTCTCAGGCAACGATTCGATAGATCTGGCTCCATCCGACTTGCTGATTAAAGCAAGGAATCTGTGGAGGGCCATCCCCTCCTTCCAGTCTAGGAACTGGGAACCTGTTGCCGTCAATGGAAGAGGTGGAATGCTTCTAGAAAGATGGCGCAACTTCCCGGTTAAACCATCGACATTGACCTTGAAAATTCGCCAACTGTCACCCCTAACCCCCTTTAGTCTGAATGCATAGAGGGGTAGCAGCCCACAATCTTCACCAGTTGTCTTCAATGCGTTGTACTGGTCCTTAGTTCTACCAGAGAGGTAAATCTTGTCTTTTTTTGAGGATTTCACCTCTATTGGAAAGCACATGTCCCCTCTCAGGGCTAATATGTCACCAGTCCCCTCCGAACCGCTTCCAGGGGCTCTAACAACTAGAAAAGGACGTTGAATAATTTGCATGGCCTTCGCCCTTTCAATCTCACTACAAGATCTGGTAACAGCTCTCACTCCGTTGATTTCACCAGCGAGAACCGCACGCAGCTCCCGTTCATATGGGCCCGCCATGCGACTACCCAATTCTCAGGGTTATTGAGGACATCGGCTCAATTCACTGTATCTTGCCCTTTCGGTAATCCCTTGTCCTGTCGACACCAGGAAACTGGTCTTCACCATCTCTGTATATTGTCTTCATATTGTTGAGGAAGTTGTCCTCGTTTGTGACAATCAAAACGCTACGCACTCCTGGATCTTTTTCCCCATCCAACCATTCTAGAATAATCTCCATTGTCATTCTAGCTACCTCCCTGTGTGGGTATGCGAACACATCTGTCCCCAATGGTGGGAGGACCAATGTCTCCCTTTCCTTAATTCCATCCAGCTCTTCGAAAAGAGCCAGATATGAGTTCCTTAGCAACTCTCGTCTAAAGTTGTCCTGCGTAGGCCTCCTACAATCAGGACCAACTACATGAATCAGGCTAGAGGCAGGCAAATCGAATCCAGGTGTCGTCACGGCCTCTCCAACACCACAAGGTTGCAAATTCAACTTCCTCCTCTCCTTCGCTATTCCTGCACAATAATCACGAAGCCCCTGGCCTGCTGCGTCATGCATCCTCTCGTCCAAGCCCTCCCTGCCAGCAAGCCTGCTATTAGCTGGAATAACCATCACATCCCCTGGAACGCCAACTATATTGCCGTAGAGAACCCTCACCTGGCCGTGGTTGCAATCTCTGACAATTACAACCTCTGCCATAGTCACCAAAGGAGGCCATATGATTTGTATTCATCGCTTGGTGGATTAGCAAAATATTGGGAAGGGTTGATGCCCTATTGCCCCCTCCGATGGCCATGTCGGTTGGATACGTGTTGGTTGATGTAGAGCCGGGCACCGAGCACAGCGTCTTCGAGGCCGCTTCCGCACTTTCTTTTGTTTCAGACTCTCAGATTCTCTTTGGAGAGCACGATCTGATATTGAAAATCGATGCAGAAACAATCGGAGAAATAGCCCGCATGGTCGTTGAATCGATACGATCAATCGAAGGCGTCACCAATACAAAGACGCTGGCTTGCGCGGAGATTTAATTTGGCCGGGGAGGCCAATTTACCCTCATTGGGATAGAAAATAGCCATTTTCCTCCTATTATTATTAATACCTGAATGTTTCAGTAAGCACGGAGGCAAACCATATGGGAGAGAAAAAATACTTCGTATTGATGAAGAACGGGAAGGACACTGCGCAGGTTTTCCATAGCAGACAACCTAGGGGAGCAGCTTTGAAAGCTGCTTCAAGAGGAGAAACGGATATCCACCTGAGAGAGAGAGGAACAAACAGAGTTCACGTTTTCTCTGGAGAGAAAAAGAAGGTACCAAAGGGACCAAACGCGCCAGATTGGCTACCGGACATGATCAACAGAGCTAATGTGAAGAAGCTTCGAATCGATCGAATCTGAGTACCAATACTTCAGAAATTAAGACCCATTGTGTGCGGACGCCTTATCAGTAGTCTGAGTGAGAAACTTAGCCCCTACTCGTCTTCTTGCACGTCATTCCTAGGTATGACGTTGATAATTCCACCAGCCAATACCATTATCCATCCCATCCAAACCAAGTGACTTCCCTGAAGTTCATGTACAGTTACTCTGACTCTGTCAACTTCGCTTGTATCGCCCATGAACATAGAATCTAGAAGATCATTAGACTGAAAGACGTCCAATATCACGATTATGTCTCCGGTTAGTAGGGACAGTCTATCCACCTCCGAACGAGCACTTACCAATCCGCTTGGTGAATCGAACCTCAGCATCCCAGGCATCAGCTCACCAAGATATTCCCCGTCCCTGCTGATTTCAATGACGACCCCGACGTACCCATCCCCAATTCCGAAATCATAATCTCGGTCATAGGATGATATTATCTCCACATCGGTAAAAGTCATCTCATAACCACGATGACTAATTGGTTGATCCTTCACCAAGGTGACCAAATGAGATGGATCGGACCTACTAACAAGCGTTGTAGTCAATACATGACCAACCAATAGCAGAATTATGCCAAGATGGGAGAAGTGAGAGGATAGAGTCCTGACCCTAGATGCGACCTTAGGTGACCTAGGGCCCTTCTCTCTAATTACTGGAATGACTTTTTTTGATGTCTTCCATAGTTGCCTAACGGTCGGTGGAATTGCAAAAACTAACCATGCGAGGATAAACATGGAAAGGCCGCCTCTGTCTATTCCTGATACAACAGGCAGATCTGGATCACCGGGTAGAATAAGCGAGTCTGAATAGATCGATAAGACAATTGATGATAGCAGAACCAGTACAAAAAGTGTAGAACCGCGTGCAGAACTCATGCTCGGTCCCCACGCATAAAATGTGAGCCCTATTCCCAGAAGGGCGATCATTGGGGCCCCATAAAGCTCATGAGCGACTAAATTTGTGCTATCAATCTCCACAGTAAGGAGCAACCAAGTTAGCATCAGGAAGGTCAGTCCTACGAACCAGGGAAAAGCTCTCGCGAGTGCGTATCTTTTCTTCGCGTCACTGAATAAATTGAGGAGATTGATATCGTCGCCTTCCTCGGGTAACAACCATATCAATATGAATGGAATCATCCCAATCATTGACTGTTGCCAATCAGCCACCCAAGCCCAAGTTGAGATTACCATTAGGATAACCCCTGAAGCCACCCATTGGGCGGGCGGATCCTCATAATCTCCGAAGACCAAGAGAATTAGAAATGCTAGTCCGACAACAAGAACCGCACTAGATCCAATCCAAAATCCAATAATTATGTAGAATAGAACAACTGAAAATGCCAAAATTCCGTTTTTTTCAAAAAGACTGACTTTGCCACTTGCTTCCAGGCTCTTTGCTTGCTGCCTAAATAAATGAAGGAAAGCAAGAAAACCCAACATGACCACAAAAAACAGATATGTTGCAACCTCCAAGCCCACTGCACTTATTTCCACAATCTGCATAATTCTGAGATAAGGGTCACTAGCCATAGATCCCTGGCCATCGGCTACAAATGCGTGGACGGAATACCAGACTCCATTAGCTCTGGTAACCAGTGTAGCATGCATCGTAAGGGCACCAACAATCATGGCTAAAGCAGGTGTTGAAGAGAACCTACCAACTTTTCCAGGCCTAGCTCTAGCATGAATGATTGCTAGCAGACCTATCCAAGGTAATAGCGAACCAGTTTCCACAGGATCCCAAGCCCAATAGCCCCCCCAATCTAGCACAGTGTATGCCCAAAGGCCCCCTAAACCGATTCCTAGGGTACCTATTACGAACGAATACCTAGCCCACTGGATCAGATTTTCATGAGTCTTTTCAGGATCCTCATCTCTGATCAATCCTGCAATTCCAATACTGGCTGTGGCCAAACAAAGTGAGTAGTAACCGAAAACAAGTGGCGGGTGAACTACCATCAGATCAGTCTGAAGGAGCGGGTTCAATTCGCCTCCAATCAAGTTTTGAGAACTCCTAAATGGCCTCATGATGAAACAAATTATCAGAATTGCCGATGTCCATCCATGCATAATCCTTACTTCAATTGACGCCGAGTCAGAATTCCGCGACATCACCCAGGTTACTAGGCCAAGTAGGGCCGCCCACAGTAATAGCGGTCCGGACCGGCTCCCCCAAACTGCAGAAATCCGATATGCGAGTGGCAAGCCATCCCCCACATATCTTGAAACTAGATCCAGAGTACTAGCCTCAATTATGAAGGCCGCAGAGAGAAAGAGAAAGGGAGATATCTGAGTCGCTAGTGTAACATTTTTGACAAACCTATCACCACTACTCAATGGCCTAACTATCTGAAAAACTCCCGACAATATTGCTAGAGTGATTAGTACATTTCCTATTAGGGAGAGCAAGAGCTCACCACCCGTAATACTTCGCTCTACTATAACCGAATGCCAACATGGCCGGAACTATACTCTTGAAGTAAAGACCAGGTCTCTTCATCAGCAGCCTGACTCCTACCATCGCTTTGCCCGAAATCCCCATACTACCCATTTCATCGGGGAAACAACGGCCCATCAAAGACATCTCATCATCGGTAAGATCGAATAGTGCGTTCTTACCGCGAATAATCTTATCATAAGGTGGGAACTCATTACTCCAGAGTCTTTGATACTCCGACAGTCTTTCAGAACTCAAATCTCCATCTGATATTGCAGCTGCAGCAGTTTCAGCCGCGAAAACCGCTGACTTGAGAGCCAAATGAGAACCACCTTCAAAAAGAGGAGAGGTAAATCCAGCAGCATCCCCAACCAAAATCAAACCATCGAAATATGTATTTTCAAAAGGTCCAGAAATCGGGATAGTCCCCCCGAAAGCAGGATTCCCCTTTTCCTTCCACGGCGGAAGAACCTGATCTAATTCCTTGAAGTGGGTATTTTCAATAAATTCATCCAGCGACTTTTTTGCTCTTGGCCTATCTTCAGTAACTAAACCAACATTAGCTCTCCCTTCACGCTTGGGGATCATCCACAGGTATCCTTTCTCAGCATATTCTGGCCAAATATAGAAGTCAAGATAACCGTCCGTTGGGACCCCAACCATCTCGTATTGCATTCCAGCTACAACCTTGCCTTGCGGATTGAGGGGCAACTCATCTTCTAGTTGAACTAACTTTGAGCAAACTGCAGCAACACCTGAGGCATCTATCACAATCTTTGCTAGAATTGGAAAACCATCTCCCTTTCCCTGACATAGCCAACCCTCAAACTCAGATCCCCCTGATCTGTCCATCGACTGTAGTTTGTGCCCAAGATGCAGACTAGCACCTTCCGCAACCGCCTCATCAACAATCCACCGCTCGAAAAGATGCTTCTCAAGTACGTAACCCTCTTCAGACAAGCACTTCTCAGTTCCATCAGGGAAAATGACCCTTATTCCGTGAACCCTCTTACTGATCACCTCTTCCGGCAAGTCTAGATTTAGATTCTGACATGCAATTTCAGAGATACACTCCCCGCAATGCACGGGAGTTCCGATTTCTTTGTGATCTTCAATAATGATTGTGGATAGGCCTCTCCTAGCGCATTGCAATGCCGCATTGCCTCCACCTGGACCCGCTCCTACAACAAGAACGTCACAGCTCGTCACACCCTCTGCCACAACCGAGCGGTAAAGCTCCTTGCAAAGAAACCCTCGGTCCGCCACCGTAGGTGGCGGGCGAACCTTCTCATTAGAGTGAGCCTCCCGGGTGCCATGGGATGGAGCAGCCTGAGCCAATACATTCGTTCTCTGGAAGACCAGGGTGACCTGCTTAGGGTCAGCCATCCAGTAGACCTCAAGTTCGAAGCCGGTTGCATTGCGGACCGCCTAGTAAAATCAGGGGGGCCAGCAGTTGTTTTCGACCAACCAAGATTGGATGATGGCACCATCAGTAGATTCCCTCTAGCCATGAACCTGTTTGGCACAAGAAAACGTACCAAAATGGCGTTAGGAGTCGAGGAAGTGAGTGAAATTGGTGAAATGATGGTTGGTTTGATGAAGCCAGATATTGGCGCTATTATCAAGGCGCCTTGGAAAGGTATCGGACTACTGAGGCAAGGAATTTCCATGGCTCCACGAAGAATCTCAAAGGGATACTGCCAGCAGGTCCGAATCCCTGAACCCGATGTCTCTAGACTTCCAATTCCCACAACATGGCCAAAAGACGGCGGGCCCTTCATGACACTTCCACTAGTTGTAACAGCTGATCCAACCACGGGCACCCATAATATGGGGATGTACAGAAGTCAGGTATTCGGACCTAAAGCTTTGGGACTACACTGGCAGAAGCACAAACATGGCGCAGATCATGCCGATGCATCCGATGGTAGGATGCCAGTTTCAATTTGCCTCGGAGGCCCTCCAGAGCTGATTTTTAGTGCGATTTCACCTCTTCCAGATAATCTTTCTGAGTACGAGTTCGCAGGATTAATTTCTGGAAAGAGACTCAAGATCACCAAGTGTTTGACTAATGATTTATGGGTTCCTGCTGATTGTGATTTCGTCATTGAGGGTTATACGAAATTAGGGGATACCCGAACAGAGGGACCATTTGGAGATCACTTCGGACATTATTCATTGGAGGAAGAGTACCCAGTAATGCATGTTACAGCAATTACACATAGGAAGGACCCCATAGTTCCAATGACCATAGTAGGAATTCCACCTATGGAGGACGGATACCTCGGTGAGGCGATAGGCGATGCACTGTTACCAGTGCTTCGCTTCCAACATAGGGATGTTTCCGACCTATTCCTACCATTGGAGACCGGCTTCCATAATTTAGCAATTTTAGCCTCGAAACAAAGATACCCTAGACAGGCCAGAAAAACAGCTCTTGGTCTCCTGGGCGCCGGTCAGATGATGTTCCAGAAGGTCTTCATTGTTGTCGATGAGGACCATCCAGTCAAGGATCTCAACTCTCTTCTCGATGCATTAGATTCGAAGGTAAACATCCCTGATGATTTGGTTGTTCTAGAGGGAATGGTCGCCGACAGCCTCGCTCATGCCTCTCCTTGGGAGAATATTCACAATAAACTCATCATTGACGCTACAACCGCCATTGCAGGCGATCCCATTGGCCCGGTAGAGGACAACATCGTCAGCAAATCACTGGCCGTTTCATCGACAGCAATCGATGGAGTTGTGCAGGCGAGAATGCTAAGGCCCTCGATGATGGTAATTACCACCAAGATCGAGGGGGGCCCAAGTCCCGAAGAGAGCATGGAGGTCCCCGATGAAAAACTAGCGCTTTTGCAGAGAGAAAGAATTTCCCACATTCGTGACTCCATCTGGGCACTAGAGGCATCCCAAGGATTGAGATGGTTGCTAATCACTGACTCTGATGCAGATCTAGAGAGCAATGATTGGAAAAGGAGGCTATTATGGCAACTATTCTGCAGATTCGATGTTGGAAGGGACCTGCACTTCGATCAGTCTCGAAAAAGAGTTGCATGGGATGCTACTGCTCCAATTCCGTCAAATGAAGGGCCCCTGCCTGTCCGTCGATGGCCCGCTGTAACTCTCCATGATCCGGAATTAGTAAGAAAAGTGGATAGTTGGCTCTCCCAGAGGTTATGAAATGGGCTTCAGAGAAATCCTCGAGTTTGTCAAGATAGAGCACACGCTGTTCTCACTTCCATTCGTTCTGATAGGGTACATACTGGCCGAGAATCAGTACGGAGCAGAAACATCTGACATATTCTGGATTCTTTCTGCAGCGGTGGGGGCAAGGGGATTGGCCATGACGCTGAATAGGATCATCGACAAAGACATAGATGCAGCAAATCCCCGTACTGCAGAACGCCATCTTGTTACAGGCACGATGTCGATAATCACCGCTTGGCAACTTTCTTCCATCTTCTTGCTTATTCTTCTTTTTAGTGCATGGAAACTGAACATAGTCGCGCTCATGCTTTCTTGGATTCCAGTTTCTGCCTTTGCCATTTACCCCTATACAAAAAGATACACATGGCTTTGCCATTTCTGGCTTGGCTTGTGTCTGGCACTTGCACCAGCAGGGGCGTGGCTAGCGGTATCTGCAGACTCACTTGGTTGGGATGCAATTTTTGGGACTGATGGGAATCAACAATGGTTTCCCGAGGTTTTCCTCATCTCGATGGGCGTAGCATTCTGGATCGCAGTTTTCGACATGAATTACGCTCGTATGGATTCGGAGAATGATAGAGAAAATAACCTTTTTTCGATCCCATCTAGGTTCGGAGAAGAGGCAACTACGAGACTCTCAGTAATTCTAACACTCTTCTGGCTTTTATGCTTCACACTTACATTTGGGTTCGGCGACTCATCTCAAAGCATCTACATCTTATCAGTTGCAATAATGGCAACTCTGAGTATTTCAGTCATTCTTTCCAGAGAAAGGTTGGTTGACTTCCAAAAATCTCTATTTCGTGTGTTCATGCTAACTGGCTGGGTCATTCTAGCAACCATCATAATGGTAGAGCCGCAAAGCATTACAACATAGTATGAGGAATAGGTATGTTCAGACTACACGCAGAGTACGACACGGCTGGAGATCAGCAGCATGCCATCAATACGTTGGTAGACCAATTGGAAGGAGGACAAGAACGCTGCATCCTCCTTGGAGTGACTGGTTCCGGGAAAACGTTCGCTATGGCTAAGGTCATAGAAAGGATGCAACTACCTACTCTAGTTCTGTCCCACAACAAGACTCTGGCAAGACAGATTTGGCAAGAGATGTCATCACTCTTCCCCGAGAACTCAGTAGAGTATTTTGTCAGCTACTATGATTATTATCAACCAGAGGCATACATACCCGGTCGTGACTTATACATCGATAAGGAACTTCAGATGAACGAGCGTATTGAGCAGGAGAGATTCTCTACAGTGGCTTCATTGGTCTCACGTCCCGATGTAATTACTGTTGGTACCGTTTCAACAATTTACGGCCTCAATCCGCCCGAGGTCTTTCAGCAGAATCACCTAAGGTTGTTTGTTGGCCAAGCTTCTGACCCTCAGGAAGTTGTAAGGAATTTGGTAGGTTTGCATTATCGAAGAACAAACGGGGAGATCACTAGGGGAGGCGTTCGGCTTAGAGGGGAGGTAATGGATGTCTGGATGCCTAGTCGGGATGACCCAATTAGGATAAGATTCGATTGGGATGGGATAGAGAGAATCCAAGTGTGCGAGGCTGTCTCGTGGGAGGTACTCGATGAATTTGAGGAGATTTGGATTCACCCTAAGGAATTCTATATGACCAGTGAGGAGAGGTTCAAACAAGCATTAGAGGACATCCAGTTTGAACTAGAAGGTAGAATTGATCTTTTTGAGTCAAAGGACCAGTCATTGGAGGCGCATAGACTAGAACAAAGGACAAGATTCGATCTAGAGATGCTGAATGAGGTTGGTTCGTGCAAAGGAGTAGAAAATTACTCGATGCATTTCGATGGACGCAGCCGTGGAGAAAGGTCATATTGCTTGTTGGATTTCTATTCCAACAATGCAGAACTATTCCACGGTGGCTCTGATAGATTTCTAGTAATAATGGATGAGTCACATGTCACACTTCCCCAAGTGGGGGGAATGTATGGGGGGGACTACTCTAGAAAGAAGAATTTGATTGATTTTGGCTTCAGACTCCCATCTGCATACGACAACCGACCACTTAGAATCGATGAATTCCAAGAGCTTATTCCGCAGATGATCTACGTCAGCGCAACACCAGGCGAAAGAGAGTTACGGCACATCGCGGAAATTACCGGACAAGAGGTCCCGGACGGGCTAATGCATGTGGCCGGCGGNGGNGGCGCGGTGAAACCAGAATCCGNCAAGCCAGAGTCAGTTCAGACAATGGAGGAAATGCTGGGAAACATAGAAGGAATAGCAAAGATGGAAATTAGGCCTACAGGACTACTGGATCCTNNGATTGAGGTCAGNCCCACCGAAGGGCAGGTACAAGACCTATTGAGTGAAATCAATGAGAGGGTNCAGAGAAANGAGCGAGTCCTAGTCACAGTGCTAACCATCAAATTTGCAGAAGAGGTCTCAGAGTATCTTGAGAGAATGGGGGTTAAATCGCACTACCTNCACAGTGAGATAGATACNCTAGAGAGGACGGAGATAATCAAGGCACTTAGGGTTGGACACATAGATGTAATNGTGGGGATAAACCTCCTTCGCGAAGGNCTGGATATACCAGAAGTTTCGTTGGTTGCGATTTTTGATTCAGATAAGCAAGGATTCCTCAGAAATGAGAGGTCGTTGCTTCAGACGATTGGCAGAGCATCGAGGAACTCGAATGGCTCAGTGATACTTTACGCCGATTCAGTCTCCCCTGCCATGGAGGCNGCAATNAGTCAGACCGTTAGAAGGCGGAAGATTCAGAGCAAGTACAATGAAGAGAATGGAATNATTCCCATNACAATAGACAAGCCTCTACCCAAACTGGGAGAGGAAACACAAGATACGATTTCCGGAGTATCTGGAAAGGGCATAGGTGGGGGCAGGAGAATGGTCGGCAAAGCATCAAGGAAGAAGGGNATAGANGGTTTTGCACGTAGATTTGANCTNGGCGTGGGAATCTGGAATCCCACAAACTCCGTTNTAGATAATGTCAGCCAACCTGACTGGGCAGAATCACCTAACGAAACAATAGGTATACGGGAATCGGCAAGTAAAAACGAAGATGAAGCCACCATAGTCAGGTTGCAGCAGGAAATGATTCGGGCCGCTGANCGNCTCGACTTCGAGCGGGCAGCCGAGTTAAGNGACCGAATCTTGAAGATTCAGAATCCGACCAATTGAAGTCAAATGGGTGATGCGAGTATCCATGGCCGGATATTCGCGGGACGACTTCAACGCCCCAGTAGATGATTACGACTTCTCCTCCCTAGATGGTAGCAGCTCGCTTATCGACCAGATGGGCATGGCCGGGGGTTTCACCGCAACTAAGCTATCGCAAGCTCGCGACATCCTTCGGGATTCGATCAGCAAAGCNAATCAAGATNGAGTCCTAAATTGGCTCTCTTTCCCTGCTTGTCTTTGCGCCACTGGGACTAGAGGATTCTTTGTCGAGGCGATTAGGAGGAATGCATTCAACGTAGTTGTTACAACATGCGGCACTCTTGATCATGACATTGCTAGGACTTTCCGGGACTATTTCCACGGCGATTTCAACCTAGACGACGTGGCTTTGGGTGAAGAAGGTCTCAATAGGCTGGGGAATGTGATAGTCCCCAATGAATGCTATGGCGAGATAATCGAGGAAGTACTCTCCCCCTGGCTTTTTGAAATAGAGGAACAAAAAATCTCCGCAAATCCTTCCAACCCATGGCTCGGCTTCGGCTCTGTACAGTTATGCTGGGAGATCGGCGATAGATTGGAAGATGACACGTCATTACTTTTCTGGGCTGCAAAAAATAGGATTCCAGTAGTTATTCCAGGATTGACCGATGGGTCAATTGGAGCGCAACTTTTCATGCATAGGCAGAAGAGCCCCAATTTCGTTGTTGATGTTCTGGCAGATGAACAAATCCTATCCGATCTTACTTGGTCTGCAAAAGAGAGCCATGGATTGATGGTTGGAGGGGGNATTTCCAAGCATCATGTTATTTGGTGGAACCAGTATCGAGGAGGTCTAGACTCTGCTGTTTCAATTACAACTGCTTCCGAACATGATGGATCTTTGTCCGGAGCCAGACTTAGGGAGGCAATATCGTGGGGCAAAATAAGGCCGGAAGCACCTCAGGTTGTNGTCGANGGGGAAGCGAGNGTCATCCTACCTCTCCTCGGGGCAGATCTATTTTCCGAGTCCATCTAAGGTGAGAATTTGATTGTAAATATTGCCGGATATCGCTTTGTAGATCTGCCTGATAGGGACGAAATTCAGGGACAATTGTTAGATTATTGCACCGAATCAGGTCTCAAAGGATCTATTCTAATTAGCCCAAATGGCATTAATTTCTCGCTGGCCGGATCAAGTGAAGCAATTGATTCATTCATCAATCACATTGAGGAAGATGAACGATTTATTGGAATACCGTTGAAATTCAGCTACACAGATTANCAACCATTTCGAAGGATGCTAGTCAAGAAAAAGAAGGAGATCATTTCACTGGGAATTGACGAAATAAAGCCGGCCAATTTCACAGCCCCACACGTCTCCCCACGGGAGCTCAAGAGAATGCTGGATGATGGCGAAGAAGTACTTCTAGTCGATACAAGGAATGATTACGAAACTAGATTGGGAANTTTCGTCGGGGCGCTAGATATGAAAATTCCCACATTCAGAGACTTCCCTGACGCCTTAGCAAAGCTTCCGGACTCGCTTAGATCAAAGAAGATAGTCACGTACTGCACAGGTGGAATTAGATGCGAAAAGGCATCGGTGGTAATGATAAAAGACGGATTCGAGAATGTCATGCAGTTAGAGGGCGGCATCCTAGCTTATTTCGAGGAATGCGGTGACTCTCATTGGACAGGCGATTGCTTCGTTTTCGATCAGAGGGTAGCCTTGGATCATAACTTGGCAGAAACAAGCTACGAGGTCTGCTTCAAATGCAGACAGCCACTATCAATGGATGAACAAAAGTCAGAAAACTACCAAATCAACCAGTACTGTCCCTACTGCAGAGATAGCAGCCCCACCGCAACCAAGTCAACCAACAGCCATCTCTGATGCTGCAATTAGCTCCATCAGACTAGTTCTCATCTGTACCGTTGGATGCCATCCCATACCACCGGAATTCAATATTGCTTTGTGGAAAGGACCAAGATTTGGACGCAAACCATCTATTTCGAGAGCTTCCTTAACCGGACTCGAGATCGATGCTAGAGAACTGACTGTGTGTGAATGGGACAAAGCGTTCTGATAACGCTGCCAGAGCTGATCAATTTCATTTACCACATCAGAATCCCTCCATGCCCTCCTTCCACAGATATCCATTCTACTAACAAGAGGCGCAAAATCATCTGCAATCACTACTGAGCAGATTCCCTCTACTACGTCCCTCACGTGAACCCAATAGTGAATTCCTTCAGGGTCAAATTCTGGTTCCAAACCATTCTTTATTTCATGGACCCATTTTGAAATGGGGGCCGTACCCCAACTATTTCCACCGACGGGTACTACAAGATCATGAACGGATATTTCAATGCGCGAATCACCAGATTGTAGCCCAGATGGAAGAATGACCAAATCTCCGGAGGCATTTTCGCCCAATCCAATTGTTAGCTCAGATGAATCTTTGTTACTGCACAAATTTACATTCGCTCTCTCCAATCGGTCTCGAAGCGCTTCCGAGAAACCATCTTCCCAACCAGACAAAAAAACCGATTTGGGCATTTTACCACTTATGCAGAAGCCTCAGCTTCAACTATCGCTTCCGAAGAGAAATGTATCAGAGCCTTTCTAACCAGGTTAATAATAAGGTCAATTTCTAAACTTGTTATAGCAAAGTGAGGCGTGAACCTCAATGCATTATGTCCTCCGTGAATTACCCCTAGGCCATTATTTCTGCACCACTCCTCCACACATCCGAATCCGACTACAGGTAGGGAATCTGGATCAAGCTCAGCACATAGCAATAGCCCAGTACCTTGAACTTCGGTAATCTTCCCGTGGAACTCTTCCATCAATGATTCCAATTTCTGCTTCAATTCAGCCCCTCTTTCGACTATGTTACTCCGCAGCTCGGGGGTCACCTTATTCAGAACAGAAATTGCTGTTTCCAGAGCTCTTGGGTTTGTCGTCATTGTATTTCCATATACTCCAACTACGTATGTATTTGCAGCCTTTTCACTCAATCCCACAACTGATAATGGATACTGGCCAGCACTCAGTGCCTTTGACCATGTTTCCATATCTGGAGCATCACAGTCTTGGAATCCCCTATAATCGACTATGCTAAGGCACCCTTGCCCTCTCAGCCCAGCCTGAATGGAATCAACTAGTAACATCGAACCATGCTCCTTGGTGAGCCTCCGAGCCTCTTCATAGAACTCCCTAGAAATACAAAGACCAGGGCTTCCTTCTCCCATTACCGGCTCCAAAGCCATTAGCTCAATGAAGAAACCCTCATCCGCTGCTCTACTGAATGCAGCCCTAAGTGCAGCAATGTCATTCGGTGGGACGAACATTACCCCTTCTTTATCCCTAAAAGTCGCTAGATTTTTCTCATATTTGCCTCTACATGAATCCGAGATCATTGCAGGTCTCTGCGTTCTTCCATGGAAAGCCTGCTCAAGTGCTAGTAGTTTAGTTGGCAAACCCTCGTGCCTCCCACCCTGACCAGTCATCAGTTCCGCATTCAAATCCGCAATCCTCATTGAAATTGCCACAGATTCGGAGCCACTATTCAGGCAAACAAATTTGGAAAACGGGCATTCGCCCCTTGTGTGCCCAACTTCGTTCTGTAAAGCATCCGTGAGCCTTTTCTGACTAAAGGAGGGAGTCATTACATTTGCCATGACCCAGTTCTTCTGCATTGAATCAATCACATCAATAGGCCCATGGCCCATACCCATCATGCCGTATCCACCATTGTCATGAATGACCGCCCCGTGAGAAGTTACAATCCAAGGTCCCATGGCAGAAATTGCGACATATGGGTTAACTGTTGGCGAAGAATAGAAGTTCACGTATTCGGATTGCAGATGGGAGATGAGGGAAGCTTCGTCCATCGCTATTACCTCCTCCCCGAAACTAGCTTTGAGATCGCTAAAGTTTTCAGCAGCTTCCTGAATTGCCACGTCTAGCTTCGGATCCATCTCCAAAAAATCGAGAATGGTATTGTCATCTAACCCCTTGGTCGATGACTTCCCTGTTTGCTCTCTCATCTCCTTCAGAACTTCCAAACCGCCGCTCATCGACTATCCGAGCAAACACATCCACATCAATATTGGGAATTCTGACTATCATTTCCAAAGATTCGCTCCGAAAATGGGAATTTTCTAATTTCTGATAATCAATCAATAATTTAAATTTAATTTAATTTTCCAATTGAAATTTTTATTTAAGATTAAAATTTTCAATTAGATTATCAGAATTAGTTATCGAATAATATAAGTGCTAGTATGCGACCTTAGGTCTCGGAGATAGCAGGGGGGTGCACTCTATTCCCAGGAGGGACAAGATTGACAGAGAGCTACGAAATTCAGGAATTAATTCAGAGAGATGTATATGTTGGAGACAAGAGAGTTGGCATTGTAATCGGCGAGAGATTTCATCCGAGGGATGAGTTTGTAAGATCGATGAGAATTAAAGTAGAAGACGGTGTAGCCAGCGAATTTATGAGAAAACCAGCTGATTACGCTCCATTGCCTAAGGAGTTGGTCCACAGCATTAGACCGGATGGTTGCATAAAACTCTCCAAATCGATGAGGGAATTACAAAGGAGATGGAGGAACACAGTGAGAATCTCTGAGGAGCTATACGCTCCTGACGAGTTATTGGACAGGGCCGTATTGGATAATGACGGCATGGACATAGGTAATGTTGTGGACTTGATCAAGGTTAAGCGTACGTACAAAGGTCTACTGATCAAGCCCCATTTCATGGTGAGATCAAGGCACAACCTCCCGGAGCACATAGTTGTCCCTTGTGGCCAACTAGGTAGGACAACCGCCAGGTTGGATGAGGTCATCCTCAAGTGTTCTTTCTCTAGGCTTGTAACGCTTCCAAGTTACCTCAAGCTCAATGGATTGGGTGAATAGGGAATTAGCATTGGTTCCAAATGGCCCGATTAAACTCCAATTTATGCACCAGTGCGCATATCATCACCACACAAGCCTGAATAGTTTTCTTGGGTTCGGGGCATTGTATGTTCGCAGGAATCCCCACTGGAGATGACGGATCGGAACATATTCCTGATAAGGCTAGAGCAACAAACTCCAAAGTTAGGATTCTAGGCATTTCAGTTTCTTTGTCGGCAATTATGCTATTTGTCTCTCTGCAGGGTTGGATAATTAATGACGTGGTAGATGAAATTCAGGAAGATCTAGGAAATTACGAAAGAGTCCCAGTTTGGGAAAGGTCAGAATGGCCATACATCACAAACCAAAGCCATGGTTATGTTATGGAGCTTGGAGAATATGGCGTATTGGAGACTGAGAATGCGTGGAACTCCACTCATCATTTCGTTAGCTTCGAGCTTCCTCTGAGTGAGGGGGGAGCTGCTCCCAACGGTGTCGTGAGCCTTGCTGTTTGGCTTCCTGATGTGCCCCCGGGCGTTAGAGTTCCCGTAATCGCGGAGTTTGGGCCTTATTTTGACGAAATTAGCGTCGATACCCCCTCGATAGAAGTCCCTGGCACATGGTTAGGAGAGATGATCATTGACCAAATTTTACCTCACGGCTATGCATTCGCCCAAGTATCGGTCATGGGAACCGGAAGATCAAATCACTGTATGGACTTGATGGGCAATGCAGAGCAGCTCGGAGTTGATGCCGCTGTAACTTGGTTGGGGACTCAGGATTGGAGCAACGGCGCCGTGTCCATGATCGGGAAGTCATATGATGGCTCCACCCCATGGCAGGCTGCCACTTTTGGCAACGAGCACCTGAAGACCATAGTCCCCATATCCGGCCTCATAGGGGTGATGGAGCTAATGTGGAAAAACGGTAGTAGCGAAGCCAGAGCCCCATTCATGCACAACGGTGTTTACGGATCATATGGGATAGACGGGGATCAGGAAGACATAGGAAACATGTGCCCTGACTACATCATTGGCCCTGGAACTGGCGTTGCAGCATACATGTGGGGTGGCGAGGTCGCTGGAACTTACTGGGAAGAGAGGTATTTCCTCGATAGGGTGCTACAGAATTACCGGGGCTCAGTTTACCTAATCCAGGGAATGCACGATTGGAACGTAGATCCACATATGGCCGTTCCAGTCATCAATCAGCTGATTGACGCAGGAATCGAGTCTAAGGGACTGTTCGGTCAGTGGGATCATGATTACCCAGATAGGCCGGATTATCATTTCGACCGTTCCGGGGAGGGCAGGGGCAGAGAGGCATACCCCCAGATGGTCAGATTTGACTGGATGCAGGACTTGCTGGAGTGGTTTGATTGGTATCTCAAAGGAACCGGAGAAAAACCCGGATTATTTGTTGAGATACAGTCCAACAAAGGCCAGTGGAGGATTGAGGAGAGGTACCCTCCACAAGGCATGGAAACAATGTCATTGGATCTCGGCGGTCAGATGATGAACATAGCAGGAACAACCACCATTTTGCCCAATGGTAACTTTGGACCGATTTATGAGAGTGAGCCTTTTGATGAAGCAGTCTGGATTTCAGGATTGCCAAGGTTGCACATAGATGTAGCTACAGCAACGCTAGGCGGACAAATTTATGCACTACTGGAGGATTGTTCAGAGGAAGGAATTTGCATCCATATCGGTCATGCAATCATGGATTTGAGATATCATGAAGGAGGGGAGCAAGAGCAAACTTGGATACCGATTTTCGAGACAATTAACGCTAAAATGGAATTCTTTGCAATCGATGCTCAGATTGAGGAAGGACATACGCTAAGGCTTTCATTAGCTAGCACGGGTGAGGATTACCTTCCAGCCTCTACTAGCTCAATAGTTGAGGTTTCAGAGGGTTCGACTTCGAACCTACTCATCGATATCATTCAACCAGGGGATAAGATTCTCTTTGATCCCCCTACATGCACACATCAGTATTGCTTGGATTGGTTAGACCAGTGAATATCCCCTATGTCGCTTAAATTAAGTTAGCCGAGATAACTCACAACTTGGGCCGAAATCATGATTGCTGCCATTACTAAGAACATCGGCCTAAGCATGGAGTAACCATATTTTAGAACGTATCCAGGTGCTAGGTAGCCCCCAATCATATTCGCAAGAGCAAATGGAATTGCAACTTTATAGTTGACATATGCAGCTATTGCAAAAACAGCAAAAGAACCGACGTTTCCTCCAAAATTCAGAATCCTACCTGTGGCTGCTGCCCTGTCCATCCCAAAACCCGCTCCTTTGATGTAACCAGCCATTAACATACTTCCAGTGCCAGGNCCAAGAAATCCTTCATAGAANCCCAATCCTGCCCCCATGCCCACCGTTACTGGAATTACCTTGTTTTCCTCAATCTCTTCTTCCTTTCCAAATTGAGGATTAAATAGGACGTATAGAAACAACGCCGAGAGAACAACGATTACAATTCCAAGTACAACATCGGCGCTAATCGAAANAACCACCNTTGCCCCGATAATTGAGAATACAATCATNANCAACCAACCAATTAAGGCAGCNTTTCTTGGAACAATTTCACTTTGGAGATACTTGGCACTCGCAATNGCTGCTGCTGCCGCTGATGCGAATTTGTTAGTTCCCAATGCAACGTGTGGGGGCAAGCCAGCACTGAGCATCGCCGGTAGGCGAAGNAGTCCTCCCCCTCCGACTGCGCTATCGACAAATCCTGCGAAGACCCCCACCATCATAAGTAGCAGGAATACCTCAGTATCCACGAAGTTATCTGGGGTTCGCGGGATATCAGATTTTCAGTCAGAAGATCAT
The DNA here is from genome assembly GCA_002728565.1 of Methanobacteriota archaeon. Classification (GTDB taxonomy): domain Archaea; phylum Thermoplasmatota; class Poseidoniia; order Poseidoniales; family Thalassarchaeaceae; genus UBA36. Next base: position 19,333 of record PBUX01000034.1, read on the forward strand.
TATTTTGGCTATGGNCACAATTTATCATTGAGGCCTAAATTCAGAGTCTATGTTCTGGCGACCAGGTCTAGTAATGTTGGTCTCATTCATCCTTTTTTCGCCAGGGTGTCTGAGCAATCAGAATGTGGGCATTAATCAAAATGAACAGGACAATTCGTTGTCCTCGCAAGGTTTAGTTTCAGCAGTGGACATATCTTATTACCCTTTGATTTCAAAATTCAACCACACCTTCGTAGATCAAGAAGGAGACCAGATCGATTTTATCGACTCCCTGATTCAGAATGGTGTTAACACAGTCAGATTGAGGATTTGGCATGATCCTGTAGGCAACTCTTCATCGCTTGCTCAGGTTGTGGAATTCTCCAAGTTGCTCAAGGCGAAAGGCCTGAAAATTTGGTTGTGCCCTCATTATTCAGATACATGGGCGGACCCGAGCCAGCAAAGGTTACCAGATGGATGGAAGTCACTCAATTTCGAGCAGTTGAAAATCGAGGTGTACGAATACACGAAAGCAATCGTCAATGAAGTCGACCCCGATTTCATCCAAATAGGAAATGAGATCAATAACGGACTGTTGTTTCCTCATGGGGAAATTCATCAAAACAAGACACAATTCTTGGAGATCCTGGAACAGGGATCGAAAGCTGTTAGGGATAGTTCTGAGAAGGCGAAAATAATTCTTCACTATGCTGGCCTCGAGTCAGCCCCTGATTTTTTTGACGATGTAAATCACATTGACTACGATGTTGTNGGAATCTCATACTACCCCATATGGCATGGGAAATCTATCAGCAGTGTGGGCAGTGAGNTAGGGACTCTGNCGAATAANACGGGCAGGGACGTCATCATCGCTGAGACGGCCTATCCCTTCACTCTNGGTTCGAATGATTGGACAGACAATATCCTTGGATTGGAGAGCCAGTTGATTCTCCCTGGATTCCCCGCCTCTCCGGAGGGCCAGGAGGATTTTTTACGACACCTCAAAGAGCAGATTTTCTCGATCGAGTCGGGGATTGGCTTCTGCTATTGGGGGGCTGACATGATTTCATGGGACGGCCCAGAATCCAAAAATGGGTCTGTTTGGGAGAATCAGGCCGTCTTCGACTTCGAAAACAAAGAACTCCCCGTTCTGCAGGAATTCGATCTGAGTCATCGGGGCTTCGGGGCATAATCAAGCCTCTATTGTGAGAAAGAGGCCATCCCTTCTGCATAGCTCGTCACAATCATGTAGACCATGAAAACCCCTAGCAGTGTGCCCAGAATGCCAGATAACAACGCTCCTTCAGCCAACTCGTCACTCNCGTGNATCCTTGAGTAAATAGCGAATCCAAAGCCTGCCACGGGCCAAAAACAAGTAGACGTTAAGGCAAACAGAAAGCCGGGCCCGGTGAAGAGATAGAATAATCCAGCCAGTACGATGGATGAAACCAATGGCACACAAAGGCCAATGCCGAAAACTCCCCAATATGGCAAATCTTCTTCGTTCACGACAAAACCCTCCCTAGCCAGTGTTTCCATGAAAATTGGCTGGCTTNNAAACTCCGATCATCTTGTCTGTTCAATCAAACTACTCCCTTTGGTGTGTGATCAGGACGTTGGAGCCATCCCTTTCGATAACTGGGAGCGACATCACGCTGTCTTCAATGATATGAACGTGCACCGGGCAGGCAGCGCCGCATGCCGGAGCGAGGTAGTCCTTTCCCGATGTGGTCATTACAAGATTGATCCCTGTGCCCTCGGGCAGGAGGTGATCTATTCCCTGGAACTCCATCATCATGGTCACGGTCTCGCCCGGGATGACCCCGGTCGGCTCATTGCCCCCCTCGTGGTAGCGGATATCCATGGTAGCGTGNCCTATCCTGGTCCCCGTGAAGGAGTCCTGCATCTCGACGAATACCTGACCCCCGTCGAAAACCGCAGATGCCAGCAGGTGGAGCCTTACCAGCCCCGAAATGTGAACGTCCTCGTCGAACGGCGGGCACTCTACGACAACCTCGGACACGCCGCCGATCACGGGAGCCCCCCCGACCCAGTTGTTGCCGAGATTGATGCACTCCCCCATCGAGACGTCCAGCCAATGAACGTCCATGGGGGGCCATGTATCCTCTATNCTCCACTCCCCGTCGGAGCGTTGTATCTGCGTCGTCATCCCGGGTTTGGGTCCCTTGCCCTTCAGATAGTACTCGAACCATTCGAACAGGTCCTGCGCCCAGTCCCACCGTGTCATGTTCCCGCGGGCCTCAAGCCCGTTTCCGCTGCCAACGCCGTCGTGGCTTGAGACCTGATCGGGGTAGTGGTGNCCCCACTGGCCCATCATTCCCCTGACCTCGAAGNCGGCGTCGATGTACTCCTGGTACCAGTTAACGCCTGCCGGGCCTCCGAACACCTGGTGGGGGTCGACGTTCCAGTCCTGCATCCCCTGCACCCAGTAGATCGAGCCCCCCCAGTTTTCGAATGCCTTGTCTATGTGGCTCCTGTCGTCGTAGTAGTTCTGCATGTAGGGGTCCATCTCTCCGCCGATGTACGTCACCGGTCCGGCGAAAAGCCCCTCGGCGATGTCTGGGCACACATTGTCGAGGTCGTCCTCGTCGTAGTCGACCGTGCTGGAGAAGTAGTTCATGTGCATTATCTGGCTCCTTGCCTCCGCGCTCCCGTTCTTGTACAGTAGCGGGTGGAGTGCGGTGGTCCCGGAAACAGGGACGATGGTCTTCAGATACTCGCTGCCCATGGCGGNAGCCTCCCACTGAGTCGCCCCCTCGTAGGACTTGCCGTACAGTCCGACGTTGCCGTTGCTCCACTCCTGTGAGCCAAGCCACTCAACAGCGCTGTGGATACCCAGTCCCTCGCCCAACCCTCGGTAGTCGAAGCAACCGGTCGAGAGCTCTGTCCCGAAGACGCTGACCTGCGCGAGCGCGTACCCGTNGGGAACGAAGTTCTGGTAGATGAACTCACCACGACCAGAGCCGACGATATTGGTCGGTGTTGACTCATCACCGGGCTGACCGTAGGAGAAGTAAGGGCTGATCACAGCGATCACCGGCACAGCCTCGCCCTCCAGGGTGTTGCTGGGTAGCCAGTAGGAGAGATGCACCGTGGATGTCTCCGGTCCGACATCCCAGACCTCGCTCGTATCGACCTCTATGAAGGCCTCCTGCACCTCGAGTGCTGTGTGCGGACCAGGCTCCAGTAGGAAGGAGAAGGTGTGGTTCGTCTGCCAATCCAGGGTGTGACGCTCCCATATTGACGGGTANGAGNNATCCGAGCTCCCGGAGTCGCCGCTATNGGTGGTTCCGGAGAGGCATCCCGAGAAGGACGACAAGAGGAACAGCATCGNAAGAAGCACCGATTTCAGGGGTGNCCGCCCGGTCGCTGCCATGGCACTCTCAGCCGGTACCGCGCAATCAATCTCACTGAGAAGCTGAACAATCTATGAGTATGTTTGACGTTCAAATCTGTACTCGAACGTAATCATCATTATCGATGGGGACCCAAACATTGGACTTCTCATCGTTTTGGATCTCTACTCGATAGGGATTGCCCTCATCCCAGCATTTCAGAATCTTACCCTCGGTGAACTCCCCGATATTTGCGTAAACGATGTCACCGACGTTGAATCGCAGATCCTCTGCTATGCATTCCATCAACCCTGATTGGAGCGATTCATGATCGAGGTTTCGACCAATAAATACGAAACGGCACTCACGGGCTTCTCCCTCCTTCCATGGAGCTATCTCGGAGCTGAAACCTCCACCAAACAGCATATGGACCCCTTGGAAAACAAACTTCTGATCCATGCCCTTAACGGCCAGAACCCCCTTGTAGCGAAACAGGTCCTCACCTTTATTTTGCATCAGATCTCCGATCCACTTTTCCAGTTTGTTTACGTTTAGCGCACCCTCAAACTTAGAGCTGGTGGAAGTCACACGCTCATCGTGCTCATGCTCAGATTCCGTATCTAGGAATTCCGGGTCCATGTCCAAAGTTCGCTCCAGATCGAATGCCCCTATGTTGATTAATTCATTTGGATCAATAATACTGTTTTCAGTATGATACATCGGGGCAAATCTGTTGATTGCCTTGATTGTCTTCTTGACTTCACCCAACTCTTCTTCAGAAACAAGGTCGATCTTGTTCAGCATTATCCTGTCAGCAAAGGCAAGCTGTTCCACTGACTCGTTCTCGACTCCTTCTGGCTTTTCCTCCTCAATGTGCTGAGTGATGTGCTTGGCATCAACGACGGTAACTATCCCGTCCAGCTTATACCTCTCAACAATATTTTCGTCTACGAAGAAGGTTTGCGCTACTGGTGCTGGATCCGCTAAACCGGTCGTCTCGATCAGAACTCCATCGAAGTCTTTGACTCTCTCGTACATTCGATCAAGCAATTCAGTGAGATCCCCTCTCACCGTGCAACAAATGCAGCCATTCATCACCTCTATGATGCTCTCCTCGGAACTCTCCACCAGTATATTCTCATCAATGCCGACATCCCCGAATTCATTCTCAATAACCGCGAATTTCATTTTGTGTTCTGTACTTGTTAGTATGTGATTTAGCAGAGTTGTCTTCCCCGAACCGAGGAATCCAGTCAGAACTGTTACCGGTATTCTCCTTTTTTCATTTTCAACCTCACTCATTGACATTGCTATCCGTACATTGGCAGAATGATAGTTATTTAATGGGAACTAATAATCTTCCTGATTGGAATTATTATTGAGTGAGTCATATTTCCTATTTAACGACTGAACGTCTAGAACCCCAGATCTTCTAGGTTTACATCGCTGTTCATGTTCACTCTAACCGGGAATGCGAGACTAACCCCATCCTCCTCGAACCGCCTCAGTATCTCAGTGACGAAGAACGACTTGGAAGGCCTCATCTTCCTTGCATTATCGACGTAATAGCGTATCTCCATCACTATTTCCTGATCGCCGAATCCTCTCAGGACTACCTCGGGAGGCTTTGGCTTGCTAACAATGTCAGGATGACTCTCGGAGATATCTTTCACTATCTCCTCAGCCTTGGTAACATTGGACCATGTGGCGGTGAGGCCCAACCGAATTCTTACTCTGAGCTCCATATCGGAACTGTGGCTGAAGTTCGCAACTGCGTCCTTTGTTAGCAGCTTATTTGGAATTGTCAGTAGTACTCCGTCCGTCGACCTAACCCTGGTTGTTCTGAGGCCGATGTATGTAACGTCACCCCACCTGGAGTAGGTTCCGCCCAAGCTCTTTGGCAGCAGTATCCTCTCGCCCTCTCTAAATGGCCTGTCGACAATGATGAAAACCCCTGCGATCACGTTCTCCACAGTATCCTGAGCCGCAAAAGCAACAGCGAGTCCAATGAAACCTAGGCCAACCACCAAACCAGTCACGTTAATGCCAAACTCGTCTGCAGCAGTCAGAATCACGATAGCCCAGAGCGCAACCCCCGCTATCCTGAAAAGGAAATTTTCGAGACCCTCGTCGAAGTCAACTTTGTCCAGCAATCTCCTCAGATATGACTTGACAACCCCTATCAGTGGAATTCCAAGAGCGAGAATTAGCAGGCCAGAGGCTGGCCCAGAGGACAAGGAGTCAGAAAGGCACGAGAAGCTCGGCTCTATTTCATTTGGAAAGTCATCNAGGCATCCTGTCATGCAACATTGCTACAGAAGGCGGCACAATAGGTTAACGTTAGATACGCGCGAATAATCGAGGTTCAATTATCACCAGATGGAATCGAAGAGTGATGTAATTGGATTCGTAGATCCCCTTCTTTGTCCAATATGTAGCCGAAAGAGTACTCGACCTTGACTTCATTGCCTTCTGGAGTCGTGAAGAAATAATTTCCCATTGCCATGGCCGTTACGTCGTTGATAGCGATGTCTTCATTTTCAAACCGGACCTTTTTCCATCCCTTTATGGCGAATCCTTTGTCTTCAGGGCATAAGCCGTTGCCTGCAACAAAGTAAGATAAAGCTCCATCAATGGTAGAACGAAACTGCTCCTCTGAAGCAAAGGTTGGCTTGAACAAGACAGGCCCGATATTGTATGAATACAACGANTCAATGTGTTCTTTTGCACNTTTTACGTAGTCTTCGCCTCTAATGTGCGCCGTAGAGATATCGACAATCCCCTCCCCCCACTTCTGCTGGGCTCTTTCAACGTCTTCTTTGGTAATCATCATGATATCCTCATGGGAGCGGTGACAATGGATACCTTTTCTATGTGGGGCGAATTCTGGAGTTTTTCGATTTCAGACCGGATATTGCCCGCGGACCCCTTGATCTGTAGCAAGTCCACGCATGCATGGCTATGGGTCAAGCAGCTATGGCTGTATGATGCGACTTCGATCGATTTTGAATGACGCAGATCAAGTACCTTCTGACCATNTCCGTGGACATGTTGGTAATACACTACCAAATGNCCTTCGANAATTTCGTCCGAATCCATGTTCGCTAGATCGCCCCTCTGTTGCATCTCGGAGAAAAACAAAGCTGCGTCTCGAATGAAGCGACTACGGTTACTATAGCCGGATTTTTTAATCAGTTCATCGAACTGATCGGCAAATTCATTGTCGGTGCTAAAGGATATGACTCTAGTCACAAAAAGACGCAATAATGTATGATTAATAATAATTTGTAATTACCTAATTAATAGTCTTAATTAAATAGATATTATTTTCCGGTGCGGCCTATGAACACACGACAAACTGTGATTCTGGCATCCATGATGATGCTCTTCACGAGCATGGCCGGTTGCCTAGATAGATCTGATGACGATGAAGAAGCACTCGGGAATGCCATTGTTTCAACGTTTCACGTTGGCCAACTGGTCTCAGCGATTGGCGGGGACTCAATCAGCGTGGAGATGATGGCCCCCTCCAACGTCCCTGTGCACGACTACGAGCCAACTGCTGCTGACATTGTTAGGCTGCAGGAAAGTGACATATTCTTCTACCATGGTTTGAACTTGGAACCATGGGTGGAGACAACCCTGGCATCTCTCGAAAACGCACCGACCTCCGTGCAGACCCACGCAATGCCTGCGGGACAGTCTGCTTTGGATTACGAGACTATGCTGATCGAGGAACTCTGTGAACACTTGAGCGAGGGACCTTACGAGACCTCCAACCTGACAGAAAACGAGAGCGAGGCATCAAGCGTTGAGCTGCACGCCGAGCACGTAGTTCACAGGCTAACAATGCCCGCAGAGGATCACGAAGAGGAAGAGGAGAATCACACTGCTGAGGATGATGAATCGGATGCTCATGAGGAGCATGGCCACGTAGAACCAGAGGAGACCATACTGAATCCTACTGGATGCCCGTCTAACACCACCGTCTCCATATTCCACCTGGAGGAGGGGGAGTATGTACTCGAGTTTGAGTCNGAGGATCTAACTCAGTTCGATATGATCGCACTCAAGATGGGAGGTGGGCATGCCCACCACGATCACAACGAGACCGAAGAAGATCACAACGAGACCGAAGAAGATCACAACGAGACCGAAGACGATCACAACGAGACCGACGAAGAGCACGAAGAGCATCACGCGGGATTCGCCCAGATTCACGTTGAGGCAGAGGGAGAGTACGGATTCGCAATGCCGAGTGGAGTGGTTTTCAACGTCATTGCTGGCGAGGACGGCCATGACCATGAAGAAGAGGATGGAGGGGACCAAGCCGAAGATGAGATCGAAGCCCATGATGACGAAGAGGAGTTCAACTATGACCCTCACAGTTGGCTNGACCCACTGGCCTTCAAGGCGCAGGCCAATGTAGTCCTAGAGGCACTGAAGACAGCGTTCCCGAGCGGGGTGGACGAGTTCACATCAAACGCGGAATCATACATGTCACAACTGGACGATCTTCACGCCGATTTCCAATCAAATCTGCCAACAGACTCCACATGCACCGATAAAACTGTGATCACCAACCACAACGCATACAGTTATCTGGCCAAGAGGTACGGTCTCGAGTTCATATCCATTCATGGATTAGATCCTGAAGGAGAGCCTTCTGCTGCCGACATCGCCGAAGCTGTCGAGGAGATTAACGAGGAGGGAATCACCGTACTTTTCATAGAGGAGTACACATCGAAATCAGCCGTAGATAGCATTGTCGAGCAGACTATTTCGGACACCATGCCCAACGGGGTTGCTGTAGAGTATCTGTACACGATGGAACTGGAGCCAAAGGACGACTCAGACGACTACATTTCGCTAATGAGGAAGAGCTTGGAGAGTCTCAAAGCAGGTTTGGGTTGCTAATTTGCACCTAATTGCTACTTTACAGTTAAGCGAGTTAGGGGGGGGAATATACCCCACCCTCCCTCGATAGGGAACTAGAGTTGGCGGGGGAAGCATAAACAAAGCATCATTTTCATCATCATCCTCCCCCGCCAACAACCAACAAATTTGAAAAAAGAGAAATAATTGAGGTGAGAGAATTAGACTCGTCAGTATATTGCTGGAAAACAGTGGTTTAGCATTTCTCCTCTTCTGTATTATAGGTGCGTTGCTTTCGNTCTAACATGGAATGGGGGGAAACATGACTGAAGAAAAGTCGGAANNCCCCATCCTGAGCGTCANCAACCTGTCGGTGATGAGATCCGGAAANGAAATCATCGAGANCATCTCTATTGAAATTAGAAAGGGCGAGTTCTTGGGCCTTGTCGGCCCAAACGGCAGTGGTAAGACAACACTACTGCTAGCGATGCTCGGCGTCTTGAAGCCACTAAAGGGGAATATTTTGGTTTACGGCCACGAGCCTGCCTGCAAACATAACCTCGGGATGGTGGGATGGGTCCCTCAAGCCGCATCGCAACTTCCCAGTAACATCCACATTTCGGTAAGGGAGCTCATCCAGCTGGGTACTCTAAACCAAAAAAACTACCTCAAGAGGATGAACACGAAGAATTCTGAGAAGGTTGAGGGGGCCATTGAGATGGTCGGACTCACCGAGCTAGCGGATACCGACGTCTCCAGGCTCTCAGGAGGGCAACTCCAGAGGACTGTAATTGGCAGGGCATTGGCATCGGAGTCTGAGCTACTATTGCTTGACGAGCCCCTTGTGGGAGTAGATCGGTCTTCAAGGAACTCCCTCCTCAGACTTCTGGATGACCTATGTCACAATCACGGGAAAACGATCCTCATGGTTTCACACGATCTAGCTGCAGTGACTCAATCAGCCCATAGGATAGTCTATCTTGAGGGGGGGATTCAGTACGATGGCCCTGCAGATGAACTACCCGACCTCAATGAGTTAGCGAATTTGCGAGGTTTCGAGCACGTCCACTCAGGTCACGGTAACTCGCAACAGGTCGAATCAGACCATAGGCGGTGGTAATGATGGGTATCTCATCCATATTGATGGATATTTTGGGCCCAATTCTCAAGCAAATCGCACCCTTTGTCCCAGGGCAGACCTTTCCCCACTACTTCTCTGGTTTGTTCCATAATGGCCTAGTAGCATCTCTAATGGTCACAGTTGTAGCGGGTCTGCTGGGGTCCTTCCTTCTTGTCAGAAATCTCTCCCTGATCGGAGATGGCCTAGCCCACGTATCGTTCGGAGGGATCTGCGTTGGCATAGTGTTAGGCTCATCCGCCCCCTTGTGGTTCGCTCTTGTTTTCAGCGTAATTGCAGCGATACTGATTTTCGAGATGCAGAGGAACGAGATACTGACTGGTGACGCGTCAATAGCAATTTTCCTGACGGGGATGCTGGCGTTTGGCCTTGTGGTGTTGAGGATCTGGGGAGGGGGAGTAACCATCGATGTCGAGGGATACCTATTCGGAAATCTACTGCTAATTGATGAGCAGAGCCTTGATCTCATTCTTATTATCAGCATCTTTTCAATAATTAGCATCTCGTTACTCCACAATGGATTGCTAGCAATCACCATCGATCCCCTAGCCGCTCAGGTTCAAGGACTGCCGGCACGTGGAATAGGTTTGTTCTTCAGCGTGACCACTGCAATGGTCGTAGTCAGTATGGTCCAGGTAGTCGGGACGCTTCTCGTCACTGCGCTGCTAGTCACTCCTGCCGCAACTGCCCAACTCGTAGGCAGGAGTTTCCGCTCCTGCATTATTTGGACTCAGTTTTTCGGGCTTACCTCCGTGTTTCTCGGCCTCTACCTCTCTTCGGAGATTGAGACTGGTACAGGATCAATGATCGCCGTCGTCTCTGCAGCGATTTTCGGAATCGTGGCATTATGCAAAAGCGTCGTAATCCCAGTTTTCAATCCTAGGAACAACACCTAGGGCTCAAATGATTACTGGAAGGCAGTACAGATATCTATTGGCCGCATTTTCTCAATAGGGGTCATGCCAATGCCAAAGGGTAGCCTTCAAATCATCAGCCTTGGTCGTTATGTTGCTCAAGGGCGTGTAGCTTAGTTTGGCTGGAGCACCCGGCTGATAACCGGGAGGTCACAGGTTCAAATCCTGTCATGCCCACCAGAACTCAGTTTATGCCTAATTTTGCCGAATTAAACAATCAGAAGCATCATGAAGGGAAGTCCTCTCCACGAGAGTGAAATGCCTGTTCTGAGTGGGGCATCAGGGGGAAATATAGCCGCATCGTTAGCTCCGCTCTTGGGAATGGAGCAAATCCAGCTAGAGAACAGAAGGTTCCCTGATGGCGAAGCATACGTTAGGGTTCCGACCGATGCAATAGAAGCGGTCAGGTCTGAGCCTTCAGTTCTGGTTTCAAACACCTACCCCGACTCAGGAATAATGCAAACATTGCTCCTTCTCGGTGCGATATCGGACGTAAGAAGGGGGGATTTAGCGAATCTCAAGCAAGAGGGACCGCAGTCCTTAGAGGATGTCGGTCCGGGAATAGTTCTGGCAATCCCATACTATGGTTATGCCAGACAGGATAAGAGGTTCTCTCCCGGGGAGTCAGTTTCTGCGAGACAGATAGCGGATATGATTTCGGCATATTGTGATGGAATAGCAATACTAGATTTACACGCACCCGATGTCCTAAATGATGCGAAAATACCTATCGAATACGTCAGCTCAATGCCCGAGATCGCTAGCGAACTCTCCGAAAGAATCTCTCCGGACTTCATCCTCAGCCCAGACAAAGGAGCAATTTCGCGAGCATCTGCAGTGGCTGAAATAATCGGTTGTGAATTTTCATACCTAGAAAAGACAAGAATCGATGCTCACACAATTGAACACACTCCAAAGGATCTGGACGTATCTGGCAAGGTCGTGGCTATTGTAGACGATATGATTAGCACGGGTGGAACGATCTGCAGAGCCAGCGATGCACTGCGAAGGCAAGGTGCCAAGGAGGTTCATGCAGCGTGCACTCACGGACTATTCACCGGTGGCGCTTTGTCAAGATTGGCCAAACACGTCGACTCCGTGCATACTACTGACTCGCTACCCAATCCGAGGGCAGATGTATCGGCATCTCCGGCCCTTTCCAGGGGAATCTCCAAGCTTCTGACAAAGCTTGCATGAAATTATGACCGCCTTTCGATACGCTGCGTTTATATCGGTCATGCCGTGCGACGGCTCACAATACATGAGGAGAGGTTCCAATGAGTGTGCATATTTCTTTTGAGACGCCACAAGATGTCCAAGAACAGGTTTACGAGATGATAAAGATCATCGGAAAAGATGGAAGGGGCCGGTTGAAGAAAGGATCCAATGAGGTAACCAAGTCCGCTGAGAGGGGCACGGCACAGATGATCGTCATGGCAGAAAACGTCAACCCGGGCGAGCTTTTGGCCCATATACCAATGATCTGCAAGGAGAAGGAGATACCCTACATCTACGTGGAGGACCAGTCATATCTTGCTGAAGCAGCAGGTATGAGCACTGGTACAAAGACAGCCGCAATTGCAGTAATGCAAGTCGACAAAGAAGGTTTGGATAGGTTCAACGAGGTCAAAGGGCACTTCGAGTCTCTCTCCGCATGAGTAATGGAGAGGAATAGCAATGCCAACCGAATCATGGCCCGCTGAGGTCGTCGAGGATGTTGGTAGGACCGGCTTGACGGGAGAGGCCACACAAGTCAAAGTCAGGGTCCTAGACTCAGACAACCCTCGAGATATCGGTCGAATAATCACGCGGAACGTACTGGGCCCAGTTAGGGTTGGCGACATTCTAATGCTCAGGGATACAGGAAGAGAAGCAAGAAGGCTAGGATCCAGGTGAGGTATATTCATGCCAGAACAGAGGATATGCAGCTTCTCACATGAGGAGATAGAGCCAGGAACCGGAATGATGTACGTCAAAAGAGACGGGACTGTTTATTGGTTCAAAGACAGCAAATCTCGTAAGAACATGCTCAAGCTAAAGAGAAATGCTAGAAAAATGAAGTGGACCCGCCGCTATGTCAAAGGCGGCATCAAGTAATCAACCATTTCTGCTAGTGACTTCGTTGAAATAGGGGAGGGGGCTGGGCCGAAGCATGGCAGAGCAAACCACCTACATAATGGTGAAACCCGATGGAGTACAGAGGGGATTAACTGAGGAGATAATCAGCAGGTTCGAGGGAATTGGCTTAACTTTGGTCGGTAGGAGGGATTTAACCCCCGATCTCGAAATCGCCGAGAGTCATTATGGAATCCACAAGGAAAGGCCATTTTATCCCGACCTGATCGATTTCATTACTTCCGGCCCAGTTGTAGCTATGGCTTGGAGGGGGGAGGATGCAATCGCAGCATCACGCAAGCTAATCGGAGCTACAAACTGGGAGGAGGCTGAGCCTGGTACGATTAGAGCTGATTTTGCAAGAAGCATCGATCACAATGTCATACACGGTTCAGATGGGGAGGAAACTGCATCATTTGAACTGGGACTTTGGTTTCCTGAAGGACTAGATGGCTGAAGAGTGAGTAGCATGGGGTGGGTGAATGGCAAATCGCAGACAACCCATCGTAGCAGTCCTTGGTCACGTTGATCATGGAAAAACCTCCCTTTTGGATCATGTAAGGTCCCTGGGGGACAGGGGCCGATCTTCTGTCATGGACCGTGAGGCAGGAGGAATCACTCAGCATATAGGAGCAACAGAGGTCCCCTCCTCGATATTGAATGAATTGTGCGCACCCCTATTGGGAGGCAAACAATTCGACTCTCCTGGGTTATTGTTCATCGACACCCCGGGTCACCATTCCTTCTCGACACTCAGGGCCAGAGGTGGGTCTTTGGCAGACATAGCGATTCTCATTGTAGACATAATGGAGGGGTGTAGGCCACAAACCATAGAGTCGCTCAGGATACTCAAGAAAGCCAAGACCCCCTTCGTAATAGCGGCAAACAAAGTCGATAGGATCCATGGTTGGAGTACAATGAACGGAAGGCCGATGAAGCATTCGATAAGCGAACAATCCCGGGAATCCTTGGGACTCTTTGAACAGAGGTATTGGGATTTAGTCGGGCAGATAGCAGAGGAGGGGTTCAATGTTGAGAGGTATGATCGAATTCAGGACTTCACAAAAGAAATCGCCCTTGTCCCCATCTCTTCGAGAGAGGGCGAGGGCATCCAAGACCTGCTCGCTGTCGTAATTGGATTGGCGGAGAGATACCTCTCCGAGCAATTGACAGACGTTACGGGGTTGGGGGAAGCAACGGTCTTGGAGATGAAAGAGGAGAGGGGTCTGGGCAAGACCCTAGATCTAATCCTTCATCGTGGGAAGATTCGAAAGGGCGATGAGATAGTGATTTCAACGGTGAATGGTGCTATTTGTACCCATGTGAAGGGATTATTTTCACCAAGGGGAATGAGTGAGATGAGGGACGCCGGAGATCGCTGGGATGATACAGAGGTTGCATTTTCCGCAGCTGGAATAAAAATTAGCGCACCCTCCCTTGAGGGCGTACTTGTTGGAACAACTCTCAGGGTAGTAGACTCACCCGAATCACGACAAAAATCAATCGAACTAGCAGAGAGCGAAGCAACACTATCGATAGTTTTGGAGGAAGAAGGTGTTTGCATCAAATCAGATACAGTTGGGGGCCTCGAAGCTCTAGCAAAGGAACTGGGTGAGAAGGAAGTCCCGATAAGAGAGGCGTCGATAGGGAAAGTAAGCAGAAGGGACATTAGAAGCGCCGAAGCTTCATCGGACCCTCTTTTCCGGGTAATTATGGCCTTCAACACAGAAATCCTCCCCGAGGCGAAGGAAGAGCTCGACAAATCCGAATTAGGAGCAATGCATATCGGATCAGAAATAATCTACAGAATTCTTGAGGAGCATGAGGAATGGCTGGAAAAACGCAAGATCGAGCTCGACGAGGAGAGACGTGAGACGGTAGTCTACCCTGGAAGAATTATGCTTCTACCTGATCACACCTTTAGGGTTTCAAAGCCAGCTGTAGTCGGAGTCAGGGTGATAGCTGGGAGAATCCATGTTGGCCAAGGGCTGCTAAAGGAAGGGAAGAGAATTGGTAGAATCAAGTCCATACGCTCCGGTCAAGAGAGCATGAAAGAGACACACCAAGGCTCTGAGGTCGCGATTTCCATAGAGGGAGTTACAGTGGGAAGACAGATTAGTGAGGGAGACACCCTCCTCGTGGATGTTCCCGAATCTCACGCAAGAAAGCTCAGGAAGATGGAAATGTCAGCAACAGAGAAGGAAGTTTTCGATGAATTACTGGCCATTCACAGGAAGGAAGACCATTTTTGGGGCAGATAATCCCTGAAACAGCATTTGTTCATAGTTACCGAACACTCAAGTAGTCATTGAATTGGCAACGGCTTGTACGGGGTTTTCAGATGACAATGGCTGAAGGTGGTGCCGCTAATTCAAAGGCACTCATCAATTCGGTTTCCGGGCATTCGAACAATCTTATGAGTGAGGTTGCAAAGGTTATAATCGGGAAACCAGAAAACATCCGAAAAGTAACCGTTGGCGTTCTAGCGAACGGAAACATACTGATTGAGGATAACCCAGGACTTGCAAAGACATTGATGGCCAACACATTCGCCAAGGCATTGGGATGCAAGTTCAAGCGAGTTCAATTCACTCCCGATTTGCTTCCTGCTGATATCATTGGTACCTACATGTACGATCAACAATCAGGGGAGTTTAGGCCGAGATTTGGGCCTCTGTTCACTAACATCCTTCTAGCTGATGAGATTAATCGTGCGCCACCCAAAACACAAGCGGCCCTTCTGGAAGCAATGGAGGAAAAGCAGGTCACTATCGAAGGAATTACCCACAAGCTACCCGCTCCTTTCTCAACACTAGCTACCCAGAATCCAATCGAGCAGGAGGGAACATACCCCCTACCAGAGGCTCAGATGGATCGATTCCTGATGAAGATGAGCATGGGTTACCCGAGCTTGGAAGAGGAAAAAGCGATTCTTCAAAGAAGGAAGCTTAGAGCAAAGGATGATTATGATGTTACTCAGATTGTCGAGCCAAAAAAGGTGGTGGCAATGCAAAAGGCCCTGGAAACAGTACACATTGATCCAGCCATCCTAGGGTACATAGTCCAGATAGTCCAGAGAACCAGGTCAGATCCTAGAATAGAAGCCGGGGCATCACCTAGGGCCAGCCAGGCGCTATTCAAGGCGTCTAGGGCGTCCGCAGCCATTGATGGAAGGGACTACGTCATTCCTGACGACGTCAAAGGAATTGCAATGGATGTAGTAAGCCATAGGATTGTTCTAAAGCCAGAGTCGAAGATTCGAGGAGTTACTGGAAAGAGGATAGTAAACAAGATCATTAGTGAAGTGAACGTTCCTGTGATACAGTGATTGGCAAACTCCAATTAACCGACTCTATGATTCAATGATATGGCGGTAGTGATTGCCTGCATCAATCACAAGGGCGGATGCTCCAGAACGACTACTGCTGTAAACTTGGGATCTGCACTATCTCTTGGCAGTGAGGAGTATGGAATATCCCCTAGGAGGACATTGATAGTAGACATGGACCCAAAGGGAAACGTTGCCACTACATTCGGAGTCAATAAAGACCATCTCGGACCTACAATGAATGAGCTTTTCTCCAGGGGCATAGATGACACAGAATTAACATTGGACGATTGCACCATAGGTCCCGAAGAACTTTCCAGATCCATGAGATCAGCTTGGAAAATGGAAAACCCTGGAAAGAAAAGAGGCCCACCTAGTCATGTCAGAGCACGGAATCTTTGGATTCTGCCAGCAGACCTCGATCTATCCGGAATTGAAGTTGACCTAGCGACAAGGGTGGGTAGGGAAAATAGACTCAAACTTGCGCTCAATGAGGCATTGCCACATTTCGATGTCATAATCATCGATACCCCAGCATCACTAGGACTTCTTACAATAAATGCTCTTTCTGCTGCCCAATGGGTACTGATTCCAATTCAAGCTGAGTTCTATGCTCTAGAAGGGATGGGACAGCTAATGAAATCAATCAGGGAAGTCCAAAGTAGCGTGAATCCAGATCTTGGGCTTTTTGGAATCTTGATGACTATGGTCCAATCAAGGAGCAAGCTTTGCGAGAAGGTCGCAGATCAAGCTCGCAAGTACTTTGGGGACATGGTCTTCGAAACACAGATTCCCCGTTCCANCTCCATTGCAGAATCTCCACTTATGGGGNCCCCTATTGTTATCGCTCAGAAGTCAAGCAAGGCAAATGCAGCTAGTGAGTCATATTGGAGTTTCGCCAGNGAAGCCGAACTTAGAATCCAATCAATTATCAGTTCTAATCCAAACTAAACCTTTCCAGTACGCTCTGCCTGGCATCAAGAAGAGAAGCCTCAGCCTTCACCTTTATCTCCGACTCGATAGTTTTCAAGACCTCTCCAACTTCCTTCTTTGTTAGGTCAGACTTCTTAGATAGCTGATCTTCTAGCTTGGTCAACATCTCCTTTTCCCTTTCCCTGACAAAATCAGAAATCTGCTGCTCCATCTCGACTTCTTTCTCCAGAGCCATCTCCTGCCTCTTCAACGCCAATGCCGCTTCCATAGAATCCCTCTCGGCCCTAAATCTCCGATCCAGCTCAGAAAGAGAAGCCCTCTCTAATTCTTCACCCAACGCCTTGATCCTGACATCTATATCTGCAGCCATTTCCTTTTCCAGGGACTCTCTCTCACTCTCAAATTGCTTCTCAAGCTTCGACTCATANGCTCTTCTTTTTTTCGCTATCGAACTCCTCATTTGGATTTCTTGGTCAAGACGATAAGCCTCAATTTTTCTATGGATATCGGACTCCATGGACTCTCTTTGATCCATCTCGACCCTTCTCTCCATACGCTCAATGCCTTGGGATGCCTCTAGCTCCAGCCTTTCTTTCAGGAAAGCCTTGCGTCTCGCGTACTCGCCCTCCATCTCNTCGCTTAGCCTATCTCTGAGTTTTGAGGTGTGGGCCTCTATTCTCCTATCCCTCTCAAGATCGAGTTGCTCACGCAGNCTGTTNTCCTCCCGTCTNAGTCGATGAAGCATTTCCTCCCTAAGCAGCCTTTCCTCCCGTTCCAAAGCCTCCTTTTCCAGCCTNTCTATCTCATCTTCCAGCTCGTCTCTCAGATCTGCTTCAATATGGTGCAATTGTTCCTCGAATAGGATTTCATTTGCTTTCCTCATTGCCCCGTGCATACCAGAGACCCGTTGGGTCATGTCGTCAATACGGATCCTCCTTTCCCTTCTTATTCCAGATCTAAGACTAGACTCTTCATCAAGACGCTCTCTTGCCCTAGCGGCTGAGTTTGTTGCAGATGTGGAAGATATGGCATGCTGAGCTCTAATTGCATCCAGTTCGTCCAACTCTTCTTTGTCTTTTGAATTGGGTGACTTGCTCTCACTCAAATGCCCATCCCCACCACTCGCGTTTTTTTTGGGTATTTGAGACAACAGGGTCGATTTTAGCCCCAGAATGCGTTTTCTCTGGGGTTTTTCCTGTATCGTAGTCTAGAATGTAACGTTGAATAGAACTTCACAGGACGGGCAATTCAACTCTCTCTTTCCCGGTCTCGGACGAATTCTCAATCTACTTTGACAGTTGGGGCATTGAATCTCCACTTTGACCACCTTCCTTGTAATGACAAAAATTCCAGAGCACGATGAGCAAGTAAGCTCCACAGGTCTATTTTCAGTCCCTGCGACGACCACGGTAGCACAGTGAGGGCACTGAACTGTTTCATTCTTCAGCGCTTCAATGGTGGGCTCGTGCGAAACACGGCAGACAGCGCCACAAATCTCACACTCTATTTCTCCCAATCCTTGTGGTAGCATATGGTCACAGTTGGGGCATTCAGCTAGTGGAGGCGCATGCTTAGACTCAACTTCCGTGTGAGTTGCCATGGCACCTCCAAAATATACCACTTAATCAAGAGGTCGCAATATCGTCATCATTGTTCTCGTAAATCAAAAGTGCAAAAATCTCAGAAATCTCGCTAACTAGATCTTTACCAATTTCAATCAACGTTCCGAATTTATTGGCTCCCGATCCAGAGACCCACATGCCATTTAGAATAATTAGAATCGCACTCGCCTCGTGCAGTGCAATTCCAGTAACTAGACTCAGTTTAATTCCCAAAAGAACAGCAGAAATCAGGGACATAGTCACTATGATTGAGATTGCTATGTTCATCAGAACAACCCTCCTAGTCCTCTTTGCTAAATCTACCATAAGAGACAATGCCCTCGGGTCCCTGCCAGGTATAAGCACGTCAGCTGCATCCAGATTCACCTGTTCACCACTGCCTATTGCAATTCCTATGTCGGCAGCCGCCAAAGCACCTGCATCATTGAACCCATCACCTGCCATTATGGTGTGGTTTTGTTTTGAGCGCTCAGACACATATTCCGCCTTGCCCTCGGGATCTATACCACCTCTGCAACTTCCCGCATCAACTCCAATCATTCTTGCAAATTCCTCAACACTATTCTGCTCATCACCACTGAGTATCTCTACGGTGGCACCATGAGATTTTAGAGAATCAAGCGCCTCAATTACCCCGTCCCTTATGTCATCGTGAATGAATGAAAACAATGCAATTGCCCGACCGTCTTCAGAAAGAATACTCGATCCTTTGCCCGCCATCCTAGAGTCTTGGAGTGCAGAAGCCATCTTGGTAGACAAGGAAACTCCATTGGACTCCAACCAGTCAGCTCTACCCAGCATAACCTTCTTCCTACTGATCTCACCAACTACGCCAGCTTCCCCATCGGATATAGCAACAATCCTGTGTGGAGACAGNCCCCTCTCTTTCGCCTCTTTCAGTATAGTTGTAGCATATGGGTGGTTGGATCTAACCTCAAGTCCAGCTGCAATCCTCAGGGCCCTTTCTTCATTTGCCCCTTCATCAGTAATCAGGTCCAGAAGTCGTGGCTTGCCACTTGTCANTGTTCCAGTTTTATCTAGAAGTACTAGGTTAACTCCAGCAGCCGACTCTAGAATGCCCCCGCCTCTGGCAATTAGGCCGAATGAGGATGCAGTGGTCAATGCAGCCGCATGAGGAACAGGTGAAGCCAGCAGAAGTGAGCATGGACAGGAGACCACCCAAAGAAGCAAGGTGGTAAGGATGGCTTGCTTCAGAGTTTCAGTAAATATCAATCCGATTAGCGGTGCAGCTACAACCACTAAGGGAGTCCAATAGGATGTGAAGCCCTCGATAACACTCTGCGTTCTGGTCGGCTGGTCTTTGTAGCGCCTNACCATTTCAATCAGGCTAGCAAGTCTGGTGTCCTCTCCAGTAGCTTCGGATTNTACCACTATGGGCCCCTTGACAAGAACTAGNCCAGCATCCACATTGTCTCCTTCAGAAATCGGAATCGGAATCGGNTCTCCCGTCAANGGAGCTTTGTCTATGGAACCGGACCCCTCCATCACAACACCATCTACCGGGATTATCTCACCGGTTCTGACCTCAACCAAGTCACCAGGATCAACCACTTCCACCGGGACAAGGTCATCTTCATGTCCAGCAGGGTTTACGTTCACCATCGTAATTCCAGATATTTTCATGTTGCTTGGCGAGGGAACCTCGCAATTACTTGAAATCACCCTTGCCNTGCGAGGTAGCCTGTCCAAGCCCCCCTGCATGGACTCTCTGGCTTGGATGAGCGCCTTGTTTTCCAAATGAGACGCAAAGGCGACCAACGAGACAACCATCAGCGCTTCGACCACTTCTCCAAGCAATACCGCGCCAATCACTGCCAGCGATGTAAGTACCTGGAATCCCACCACTCTGTTCTTCAGGCCAGCAACCGCCTCAGAGAATGTCTGAGACCCAGTGAAGATCACTCCTAGCACTCCGAGCATCCAAGGAATAAATCTGGGGACTCCTGAAATAGACTCAATGGAAGCAATGATGAGAATAAGTGGTATCGTAATTATGGCCTTAATCAACTGGATCTGGTCCTTCCGAAATGTAGCTTCTCTGAAAGGAGTCAGTTTGTAGTCGCTACCAAGAATAACAGAAAGCTGGTCTTCTGCAGANTCCCTGAGCNCAGGCTCTCTTATCCAAACTCTCTTTATTGCGATTTTTCCGCCATTAAATTTCACATCCAATACTCCAGGCGTCTTTAGGATCCACTTCCTCAGAAGCTTCTGGTCGATGCCGTGCCTTGAAGACAGAGCCTCAGGGCTCAATCCTGAGACCTGCCTCCATCCAGTATCTGCTTCGTGCCCTAGGCTCTCTAGAACCNTGGAAGCCCGGGATATTGAGCCAATACCGATATCTTGCTCAATTGTAACCGAAGCATCTGCTATGGANATTCTACAGGANTGCACTCCNGGTAGCCTATTNACTGCCCTAGTCGCNTTCATCGCACAATCAGGGCAATCCATTCCAGATATTTCCCATTCAAATTCGAAAACTCCTTCGTTCGCTAGCTCGATATCCGATGAAAAAACCGTCTCGGAAATTTCAGTATCATCCTCCAGACTNGTGCNACTGGGAACAAGGCCACCCCCAATTCCTCTCAATGCAGCACNAAACCTCTCAAACCAACTGTTAGTTTGCACCNCNGTTTCAGGCGCATTTTTCGGTGGCTCATCATCTAGAACTATGAACTCCTCCGACTCGGTCATTGCCTCTGCATGATCCGATCAAGCTTGAATACTACTGATGGATATCCGATGGAGTCATCAGTACAATTACCTACGGAAGGCCATGGTGGAACTGCCAGAGCATTTTGATTGGGAGATGATAGTCTTCGATGTGGATGGGACCCTACTAGACTTCGATGGATTCCATGATGACTTAGTTGAACTATCCCGAAAGCTAGATCGCCAGGTGATGCCAGTATCTCTTGCTTCAGGAAGAACTCTGCCGAACGTGACACCAATTTTNCAATCCATTGGGGCATCTGGATTCATAGTAGCTGAGAACGGTGGAATGGTCTGGGACAGCGGCGAAGGGTTCCCGATCCAGTCATTAGCAGATGGACTACGCGCCAAGCAGGCNGCAGAGTGGGTCTCAACGAAGATAGAAGGCGTCGACCCCCTTGGAATAGAGTCAAATCGATGGCGTGAAACAGAATGGTGCTTGAAGGAANCCGACTCCCATGAGAAAATTCGGGATCTGCTGGCTGCATCCGAATGGGCGGANCTTCACGTTGAAACTACTGGATTCGCAGTTCATATCGCCAAGCCGGGATTAAACAAGGCATCCGGACTAAAGGTGGCTTTGGAGCAAAGGGGAATAGACCCCAGTAAGGTAATTGCTTGCGGTGATGCACCCAATGACATACCAATGTTCGATATGGTGGGACTATCGGTCTGTGTCAGCGATGAGTTTCCCAGCGTCTTACAAGCTGCAGACATCGTTACTGAAGCCAAGGGAAAGTATGGGGCAATTGAGCTAATTAGATCAATACTGGAAAAGAANTAGCGGAAATTGGTGCAGGCGGCAGGATTCGAACCTGCGAAGCGCTATGCAGAGGATCTTGAGCCCTCCCCCTTTGACCACTCGGGTACACCTGCATCGCAACGAAAGGAGTCATGGCTTTGATACTCACGGTGCAGAAATTCTACCAGAGTCTAGGAATTGTTGATGTATCGCCTTCAATTCAGCATGACTGGTTGCGATCATGGAGGCTCGAAGACTCAGCAATAGTGAACTTCTCTCAGTAGAGAAAACGCTCTTCGAGCTCACTAGAAGGCAGAAGAGGCAGGACTCTCCGGTGGAGCTTTCGATGCCAGACGGCACAACCTTCTGGGAATCGGTGCATCAGCTGATGCAGCATATGGAGTCGGAACTTTCGGAGGCCATACATGACGATGGCATGAGCGCAAAGGTGCAATTTCTCTCAAGAAGACTTTCAGTCGCTAGGACCTGCATCAGGGATCTGAATAGAATGCGCCTAAACGCTCTTACAAGGCATGCNCTAATGTCCGAGATGATGAAAAGGCCNCAGGGCCCCGAAGANNCCTCCAACTCGATAAAACCAATCGACTGGAAAAAACATGATCCCGCAGAGAGGGTTTTGTACAATGGCGTCTGTGAATTGGCTGGAAGATACAAGAAGGATTTACTTTGGAATTCCCTGGTTGGACTGCCCGAATATCCCAATAGCAAGGGGGCCATTGACGTGCTACATGAGCCATTGACCAACTTTGATGGAGGCGAAAGTGGGGATTCCAATAAGCCAATCATTAGCCAGTCACGAGTTGAAGAGAACTGGGAGGAGCCAGACGTCGATGAAGAGGATCGAATAAGGGAGCTGGACACCTTCCCAGAGCACGCCTCCTCCCAATCCGAGTCNAGGAGTTCGGACATTGAAGAGCCCCCACAACCGGATGAGCTAATTCGAATACGAATACTGAAGGACATCTCCGACCCAATAATGGTCTCGGACGGTACAGAAATCATACTTACACAAGGTGACATTGAGTCTTGCCCATCCTTGATAGCAGATACACTGATTTCCGCTGGTATTGCCGAACCAGCTCCAATATAGAAAAGAGATTCACCAATTAANTCGAGGAAAGAAAACATGTCAGAGGGAGTAACAAACAAACAAATTGAAAAATANAGGGAACAATTTTCCGCGGATTCGCTTACATCGGTAGCCCAAAATTCAGTCAGTAACAATGAGCTACCTAGTNTGGCGATCCGTCGCGATTTAGTNCANANTTTGGACTCATCCTTCAGTATCAAGCTCGATGACTGGAAGGTAACATCCCAGATGAGNAGTGGAAGGTGTTGGCTATTCGCNGCATTGAATCTCTTTCGCGTGGGGGCGATGAAAAAAATGAACATCTCGGAATTTGAGTTCAGTCAGGCTCACATCCATTTCTGGGATAAGTTAGAGCGATCAAATCACTTTCTTGAAGCAATAATAGAAACCTCAGAACGCCCAGTTGACGATAGGACAATCCACTTCCTTCTTTCAGACCCGATCGGNGATGGCGGTCAGTGGAATATGGCGATGAACCTAATCAGAAAGCACGGCCTCGTTCCAAAGTCAGCATATCCAGAATCATACAGTAGTAGCAATACAAGATGGATGAATACTGTTCTAAGAGACATTCTTCGCACTTCTTCTAGTGAGATTAGGTCAATNCTGAGCCAAGGTGGTTCGATAGAGGATGCTAGGAAACACAAGGAAGAAAGGATGTCAGAAATTTGGAGGGTATTGTGCATACATCTCGGAACCCCCCCAGAAAAATTCGACTGGCAGTGGCGTGACAAGGACAAAGAATTCCATCGCAAAGGCACGATGTCCCCTCAGGATTTTGCTTCTGAGTTTGTAGAAATAGAGTGGGAGGAATATGTTTGCCTGGTNAATGACCCTAGGAATGAGTATTACCGCACTTATACCGTGGAATTCCTGCAGAACGTTTCAGGCGGTCCACCAGTCGTCTATCTCAATGTTCCAATGGAAGAAATGAAGTCAGTAACTCAGAAAATACTAGAGGACGGTACTCCTGTATGGATGGGATGCGATGTCGGAAAGCAGATGGACCGTAAGAGGGGGATATGGGATGCCGAATTATTCGACTTCCAAGGAATATATGGGGTGAAATATGGCATGGATAAGGTTGACAGATTGAGGTATTGTCAGACGATGATGACACATGCAATGCTATTCACCGGCGTAGATGTGGTCGACGGAAAGCCAAGGAGATGGAGGGTCGAGAACTCATGGGGGGAGAAAGACTGCGGTGAGAAGGGCTATTTCACAATGAATGATAATTGGTTCGACGAGCACATGTTTGAGATTGCTG
This sequence comes from Methanobacteriota archaeon, assembly GCA_002728565.1. Lineage (GTDB taxonomy): Archaea > Thermoplasmatota > Poseidoniia > Poseidoniales > Thalassarchaeaceae > UBA36. The sequence goes on from PBUX01000034.1 coordinate 43,446, forward strand.
CCCCAAAGGAATTTCTAACCGAGGAAATGATTTCTGGATTGGAAAGAGAACCTCAGGTGCTTCCAGCCTGGGACCCCATGGGGTCACTAGCATGCGCTAAGTGCCAGAATAACTGAAAAACCCCTTTGGAGCTCAATTCAAGTTTCTTAGGGANAACTCGATTGTTACNGAATCAGGAATTGGTATTCTGAGAACCCGTCTGAGGGCCTTCTCGTCCTTTGCCGTATTGGTCATAAGCTCTAGAAGCCTCTTGTGAACCCTCATTTCCCAGTGATCCCATGTTTCTGAGCCCTCTCCGTCTGGGCTCTTCCTGCAAGGGACTACAATTCTCCTAGTTGGTAGGGGGATCGGCCCCCTGAGGTTCACTCCAGTCTCATCGGAAATAGCCTTAATCTGCTGACAGACAACATCAACGTCCTGATGGTTGTCGCCGGTCAGTTTGATCGTGGTAACGACCGGCATTCATGTCACCAGTAATTCACTTCTTCTCGATCTTCATGCAGACGCCGGCTGCCACAGTCTTGCCCATGTCTCGGANTGCGAAACGGGCCAACTCTGGGAATGCNTCCATCTGCTCGATAGCCATTGGCTTAGTCGGGGCGAATCTAACCAGAGCTGCGTCTCCAGTCTTCAAGAATGCTGGATTGGCCTCCTTTGTCTTCGAGTTCTCAAGTAGCTCGACGAATCGAACNGCTACCTGGGATGTGTGTGCGTGGAAAACGGGTGTGTAGCCAGAACCGATGGCCTTGGGTATGTCCATCAGCTGGATCTGCCCAACGAAGCTCTCATCGTGCCTTACGAACGCAGGCTCACTGTCCTGGTAACCTGCAACGTCCCCTCTTCGAATATCAGTAGCAGCCAGTCCTCTTACGTTGAATCCCACGTTGTCACCAGGCTCTGCCCTGTCAACCACTGTGTGGTGCATCTCAATGCTCTTGACCTCAGCTGACTTCTGACTAGGGTTGAAAACAACGGTCTTGCCAGAGTTCAGAATGCCAGTCTCTATCTTGCCTACTGGGACAGTCCCTATTCCACTGATCTTGTAGACATCTTGGATTGGNAGCCTCAGGGGCCTGTCAGTTGGCTTCGGAGGCATAGAAATAGCATCGATTGCCTCGAATAGAGTAGGACCGCTGTACCATGAAGACTTGTCACTCTTGTTGAAGATGTTGTCTCCGTCGAAGGCGCTGCATGGAATGAACGGTATGTCAGCTGGATTGAAACCGGCCATCTTCAATAGGTTCGAGACCTCCTCGACCACGCTGTTGAATTTGTCCTGAGACCAGTCAACACCGCTAATGTCCATCTTGTTTACGTTAACNATCAATTCCTTGACTCCGAGAACCTTTGCAAGGAAGGCATGCTCCTTGGTCTGAGCATTGACACCGTCATTGGCTGCTACATTCAGGACAGCCGCGTCCGCTTGACTGGTTCCAGTAATCATATTCTTTACGAAGTCCCTGTGACCAGGCGCGTCGATTACCGTGAAGTAATACTTCGGGGTGAAGAACTCCTTGTGCGCGACATCAATCGTTATTCCGCGCTCCCTTTCTTCCTTCAGTCCGTCCATAACATAGGCAAATCCGAACCCGGCCTTACCCCTCTCTGATGCTTCCTNCTCGAACTTCTCAATCACGTGTGCCTCGATGTGACCGCTATCCAGAAGAAGCCTCCCTACGGTGGTTGACTTTCCGTGGTCAACGTGCCCTACGAAAACGATATTCAGATGCGGCTTGCTTTTATCTTCCCATTGTGAACTCATTTAGTATCACCTCTAAGTGCCCCGCCGACCGAAGATGTGTATATGAATCGTTCCCCGTGGTTTACGTGGCTATAAGCGTAGCACGGGCAATCCACCATTTCCGATTCCATCGTCTATATGTCGGGTGTCGAGGATTTCGAATCGTAAAGTAACAAGACGAAAAGCTCCTTGACGTCAGTGTTGTGGGTCTCCCCATTCTGAAGGTCAACTGTCCAATCACCTGGCTCCCTTGGCCTTATCATGTAGCTTGAGACCCTGGTNACAATGCAATAGTCTTCGTTGGTATCGCAGTCGCCCTGGTCCCTATCCTCATCTTCCATGCTGGAGGTGTTGAATACCTCCTCTTCCGTAGTGTTGTAGATGTACAAATCGAGCACATTGTTCGTTGTCTGACCAGACACCCCACCTAATGGTTGGTCGGAATCCTGTTGCGGGTAGGTCAATCCAAAGTATACCATCCTCGTTGTATTTGTGGTGGGATACTCCCAAGTCATGATGACTGGGCTATTGGGATTGACGGCCCGGTCAATTACAAAGTCGCTCCAGACACCAAGGTAGTTGACATAGACCTCCGCGTCTTGGTGAGACTCGAATCCGTTGTTGTCGACAACTGTGAGCCTTATGTCCCATGCGCCGACACTCCTGTCTTCCCAGGTGAAAGTCTCACCTGTAGCGTCGATGTCATTGGAGGTATCGCCATCCCCGTCCGAGTCCTCCTCAGTATCCAAGTCCCAGTTCCACTCCACAATGTACTCGTCCCCCGGAATGCAGTTAGAGTCATCCGGGGCACAACCGGCCCAAGATTCAGATCCATCAAGGGTTACGCTGGTTGACACCTCTATCTCACGATCCCCTGAGTCCTTGTCATCTTCGCAGACCCAAACTATCACCATTGGAGTANTCCCCGTAGTCTTTGCTTCCTCGCCATCGCAATTTTCTTGCCTGTCGTCTTTGACAACTGCCTCAGGCTCTTTGGCGTTGGCGTCACTCACTTTGATGACCTTATTCGCTGTAACGTCATGAGTTCCGTCATTTACTGACAGTTGTACATCGTACTCGCCTGGTTGCGAGTATTTGTGACTGGCCGTGAGTCCAGTACCAGTGTTCCCGTCTCCAAAGCTCCAGCTGAATGTCAACGTATCTCCATCTGGATCAGAGGAGCCAGCTGCGCTGAATGTAACGGATTCTTCAGCCTTCACCGTTCCACTAGGCGTTATCGATATAGTTGCCGTAGGCGGACTGTTNGATCCGAGTAGGTCCGTGCATCCCGCCATGGCCGATGCAATGAGCATTATAGCAAGCATAGGGCCCATGCCGCGCATCCCGTTCATGCCCATCCCAAAGTACACCCAAAAATCAACCCTACGCCCCAATAAATCATANTATNGTCCATTTTCAATCGGNCTTCAAGCGAAATCAAAGAGAGTGCTCTGCCTGGTTCCCTTCAGCAGCTCTTGCTCCTTCCAACCGAATGCCTCAGTTATACGGCCAAGTGACTTTGCGAGTCTCGCCGCATAGTATTCTGGATCATACTTGGGAGGATCGTCGCCTATCTCATCAACCAGCCAAGCACTGACCTCCATCGGACTCTTCTTTGCATCAGTCACCACGTAACCAACCTTCATTCCTGGAGTGAATTGGAGCCCTCTCGCAATCCTCTCTTTCGCCGCTCGAACATAGGGCAGCCCCCCCTCATTCGCGTAGACATCAAATGACCACTCGCCCTTCCTTGCATCCCATCTGCCCTTGCAAGACCTACTGATCACGAGCTCAGATGCGTCAACCATTCCTTCCCTAACTCTGTCTATGACTGATTTCGTCATATCGACGGCGGCAAGAGTCGCTCCATCCAGTATCATCTCGAACATTTCTTCCATTGTAGTAGACAAGAGCTGGAACGAATCCGTCCTTCTGACCTCATATCCCCTGATCAGCATCTCCTCCCTCGGCCACACCACCCTNCCGAAGTAACGCTTCTTCGCACCGTGACTGAAAAAGGCAGAGAGGGCAGTCTCGAACTCCAACTCAGCGCCCTCCCTGGTGAAACGCTCGGCCAACTCCTCACCGAAAACCATCGATTTAGAGCGGGCCCTCTCCCAACTCTCAAGCTCCTCTCCACGGGATTGGGGCCTTTTTGTCGGNGCANCTTCTTCCAGCAGGGTCTTAACGAAAATGGAGTCAGTATCTGAGTAAACGACATTGTTTCCCTCTGACTCCAATGTTTCAATTATGCCCTTTATGTTGTGTCTCGCCCACTCTGTTATACTCGCACCTAGGTCAGGATGTGTGAATCGATAGAAGCTTGACGCGAAAACGCCGTAGAATGAGTTCATCAGAATTTTCACCGCATACTGTAGTTGGTCTTGGAGAAATGCCTCGGCTTCATCGCCTCCTTCTCTAGCACTGGCCAAAGCCGCTTTGTGACGGTCCCTGCTGGACATCAGATCCTTGAGAAGGCGAGGTACAAGCCCCACTCTCTCTTCCTTTGATAGGTACCTAGTTCCACTGGATGGGGATACGCTGTGGGTCGTCTCCTCGGACCCATCCCTTACCAGAGTAGTCGAGCATATGTTGTTTGAAATCATTATAGAAGGGTACATGGATTTGAAGTCCAGAACAACCACCCATGGCTCCATTCCTGACTCTACCTCGTGGACATAGCCGCCTGCTATCTGGTCTCTTTTCCTTGGCCCAGTATTTGTTGTTGGAACAGCAATTCCCTCACGATCAGCAAGTCGTATTACCAGCGAGTCAATCCACCTGCTCGTAGTGCTATTCGCTGCAGTCTCAACAGTGGTTAGAGAGACGGACGCCAAAGCCTCCTTCCGGGCAATTGACTTCATCTTGCCTAGGATGTCAAGAGGTAGTGCCGCATCGCGAACGCAGTACTCCAGTACCTCATCAGGCCTTTTTTCCCACTCCTCGTCCATTTTACTAGCATCAATATCCATTTTCTGCATGTCCTCATTGTCCCAAAGCAATCTCGACACGTACCTGAGGGACTCACGTTGTGGCCTGAGAGTCTGACGAGCTTGCCACCAAGCGTCGAGTGGTATTCTGCCAGCAATCTGCCAGACTCTATTCTGTTGGCGTGATGGGAACAGACGTCTCTGTTTGGCTTCGTTTTCGATCATTGGGACTCTTCCCCAGCCCAGCATAGTGCTCCTATCCATCTTGGCCCTGGGGGCGATGGCNTCTGCCCTCTCTTCTATTCGAGGCAGGTCGAAATTATCGATGTTGTAACCAGTAATGAAATCCGGGTCCTCTCTCCTGACAAGATTCGTTAGGCCCTCGAGGATGTCAGTCTCACCAAGAGACTCGTCATCAACTCTAAATCTATGCTCGGTCCTAACTCCCGCTCTGTCGACCACAGCTGCAGCGCATAGTATCCAATTGTTTGCAATACTAGTCTCCAGGTCGAATGACATGGTTACGAATGGGGCAGGAAATGGATCTGCCCTAGTAAGTCCGCTCAGAGAGCATGACAGGACCATATCTACCGGATAAATACCTGACCCACCCACCTCAAGTATCCTTTCTTTAGCGATTACAGAATCAGTCGTAAGCTTATTTTTGACCTCCTTAGGGGCTCTTTCTCCTGCCCACAAGACCTCACCTCTTGCTTCTATGTGAGGTCCTAAATCGAGATCCAGCATAAGCCTCTGTACAAATAAAATGTCCGCGCTAGTTACCGTCCAACCAGATTCAGAGAGCCTTTTCCTTACGCTACGTACTACTCTAGTGTCCCTGAGATAGATCCTATAATGCACCCTTTGCACACCGTCTTGGGATAACTTTTCACCTAATTCCTCCAAATCCTCGACCTCATGCATTCCACTTACCAGNTCAAGTGAAAGAGGGCTGTCGGNGGTNTTCTCTCTACTTCTGCAATCAGAGATCTCAACAAAAGGNCTGAGTCCATTGACTATGAGAAGCGTCGAATGGCCAGCTTTTGACCTGCACCAAAGCTCTATGGCAGTCTTGTGACCGTCAGAATCCTTCCATGCACGGTTGTCCCCTGCAACTATGCACATTTTCTCTTCCCATTGCATCGCTCCCAACTCCCTGACTACGCCTTCTTCCCTTCAACCTGTGTAATCGTGAGGGGCCATAACAATGCCGGGAGGGTTGACTAGGGCAACCGTTGAAAGCCGAGGCGCTTCCCTGTGATGCAATAGGGGTGCAATGGTTGGTTGATGAAGCGGCGCCGGAAGTGGATTGGGATTCACTTACATTCAGTTTTACCCAAACAGATCGCATGTACATGGCAAAGTGCAAGCAGAACGAGGAATGGAAGAGGGGNGAGATGCAAGATTTCGCAAACNTCTCCATCTCNCCTGCTGCAGGCGTACTNAACTATGGTCAAGGCTTGTTCGAAGGAATGAAGGCACAGTATGCCGCTGACGGTGAAATAGTGCTGTTCAGACCTGAAATGAATGCACTAAGGGCTCAGGAGGGCGCACTCAGGCTTGGGATGCCACCTGTTCCCGAGGACATGTTCATCGAGGCCGTATCCTCCACAGTAAGGGNGAATATNCACTGGATTCCACCAATGGGGAAGGGGGCACTATATGTCAGGCCACTGCTGATGGGAAGTGGCCCCATACTAGGGGTCGCACCTGCACCTGAGTACACCTTCCTGATTTACACCTCGCCAGTTGGACCATACTTCAAGGGAGGGATAAAGCCAATATCACTGAGAGTCTCAGATGAGTATCATAGAGCCGCTCCGGGGGGTTCTGGTGGAGTAAAGGCAATTGGAAACTACGCCCCGGGNATGGTCCCATCCAAATTAGCGAAGAAGGATGGCTACTCCGAGATAATCTATCTGGATGCNGTGCATCATAGGTACATAGAGGAGGTGGGGGCTGCCAACTTCTTCTGCATAAAGGATCGAACCATTTCTACGCCCGAGATCAAGGGTACGATATTGCCNGGNGTCACAAGAGCTTCCGTGATAGAGCTAGCTCGGTCACTTGGGTACGAAGTAAAGGAGGAAGATGTAGACGTCGAGTATGCCCTGGAGGCCGATGAGTGCTTCTGTGTAGGCACAGCAGCAGTCCTCGCCTCAATAGGCTCTATCGAGCATGGCAGTAAGGTGGTTGAGTATTGCGATGGTGAAGTCGGCCCCATATCAATGGAAATTTACGAGGCACTCACAGCAATTCAGCAGAGAAGGGAGCCAGATGACTTCAAATGGACCTTTTCCGTTAGCTAGCATTCCTGAAAAAATCTCAATATCGAGGAGGGCTATGGATGAACAAAGCTCAGGACAATAGGGAAATTCAGTCAACAGACGTTGTGGTCATAGGATCAGGGATAGCTGGATTGTTTTTGGCGCTACGTTGTTTCCGCGAAGGCCTCAATGTCACCATAGTGACAAAGAAGGCGATTTCTACCTCTTCTACGAATTGGGCTCAAGGGGGGATAGCCGGTGTGATAGATATTGGCGATGCCAAGGCTCTCGAGAGCCATGTTCAGGACACACTTGCCTCAGGGGGCGGAATTTGCGATGAAGAAGTAGTCCGCTCAGTGGTTAATGAGGCAGCAGACAGGATCTCCGATCTTGTCAACCACGGNGTCCAATTCGACAAAATTNCCGATGGTGACTACCATCTAGCTCGGGAAGGAGGCCATTCTGATAGNAGGATACTCCATTCGAGGGATAGAACAGGCGCTGAAATAGAGAGGGCTTTGGTCGAAAACGCCTCNTTGGAATCGGAGACAGGACTTAGGATACTGGAGAATTGGATGGTCCTAGACCTAATCATGAACAGCCATAGTGACCCATCACTAGGAATTACGGGAATTTGGGCAATGGCGCCAAATGGTACGGTGTACACTCTCGCNGCCGGCGCAGTTGTATTGGCTACTGGTGGAGCTGGAATGCTTCATCTAGCGACCACCAATCCTTCCGTGGCAACGGGGGACGGAGTTGCCATGGCCCACAGGGCCGGAGCAGAAATTTCGGACATGGAGTTCATCCAGTTTCACCCTACAGCCTTGGCTGTAGACTCAGATANCCCATTCCTGATCACTGAGGCCATGAGGGGGTTCGGCGCAGTCTTGATGACTAAGTCAGAGCACGCCGAATGGAGGTCCAAGGGAGGGGAGGCGGATGACTTCTCGTACATGTCGGGCTATTCCGATAAGGGGAGCCTAGACACTAGGGATGTTGTCGCTCGAGCTACTCATTCCGAGTTGATGGCTAGCAATGAGGNCTGTGTCCTTCTGGTAACTGAGCATCTGGATCCAGNCGAGTTGCGNGAGGCATTCCCCACAATCTGCGCTCGTTTATCNGAACATGGAATCNCACTTGGTCCGGATCCCATCCCAGTCCGCCCCGCGTCGCATTACTTGGTGGGTGGCGTGAAAGTCGATAAATTTGGGAGGGCTATGGTCAATGGGGAGTCAATGCCAGGACTTTTTGCAATCGGAGAAGTGGCATGCACCGGGCTTCATGGCGCGAATAGGCTAGCATCTAACTCACTTCTGGAGGCCGTTGTTTATTCAGAGAGGGCTGCAAAGAAGGTAATTGAGGATAACGTAGATCAGGGTGGCCACGAAATTGCCAACCTACCCAATTGGAGGGATGATGACCTCGAACCTTTCAATGAATATGAACCAATGAAGGATAACTTACTACAGCTAAGGAAAATCATGACGGATAATGTTGGTCTTGTGAAGAGCGATAAGACACTGAATGATGCGCTTGCGGAGCTAGANATACTAAGGAGGCGGGTCTTGCCAGTTTGGCACACAACGAAACCCTCCCAAGCCATGGTNGAACTTAGGAACCTNCTAATATGCGCAGAGTTGGTAATCCGCTCATCANTAAATCGACGGGAGAATGTAGGACTTCACTACAATATCGATCTNGAGTGATNCAGCTACTTCTTTCCAAACTTCGAACGTCTCTTTCCAGCCCCTCTACTCTTGAACGACTTTCGCTGGGCCTGCCTTCGCCTGTTCCCTTTATCCTTCGTGCTGAAATTGCTTNCCTGGGCAGCGTCCTTGGACTCTTGCAGACGGCTTCTTAGCAGTGTACCAATAGCTCTCATTACCCCCTCTTTGCTATTTACGCCCAATGCCTCTGTAGCGTGTTTAGGGGGGAGTATGACCCTCCCCTCCCTGGAGTAAGGCCTAGATGGGTGGCTGGCTTCCGGCTCCTGCCTCATTTTCCTAATTCCAGCATTTCTTGCTGCCCAGACTATTGAATCTAAAGTTGGCTTGGGGATGCTGGCATTCTTCGGAACCCTTCTCCCTTGGGACCTNGTTAACCCCGAATCGAAATATCTNGTCCAAAGGGTCATCTCGNCTCTCGATGCCATGCTCTCAGNTCTCCTGATGGGGGGTGCGACTTGAGTCCTTCGCGATTATTCTTCAATCAGAACTCCGCAAATCACGCCATGCATCCCTGGCCTGCTTGTCACTCTTACTTGTCCAATATTGGTTTCTAGGATAGCACCTTTCGTCACAATATTACGCCTAACGTAGTTAGGGTCTGCGTTGTTTCCAATCACACCGGTCACAGATGCCCTAACGGTCTTCCCTTCCTTTGGAATGTTTACATTTGCATGACTGACACTGAGGACTCTGACAGTCTGGGAACCNGCTCTCTTTCGATAGTTCTTACGGGCGTCATTCTCCCCAACAAAGGCAAACTGCTCTTCACTAGCTACCTCTGTTCTCCTCTTCCCCCTGTATCTGTTGGGACGCTTCAAGCGTCCGCCCGAGGGCTTTCTTCGGGATATCCCGTGCCACTTCGCCATGGGACCTGCCCACCTGCCTCCCTTATTTCAACCGATTGGAGGTACAATGCGATATTACCAGAGCTCACCCAAGTCCGCCGCTGCTGACTCAATTGACTCCATCAGGTCACTATATTCATTCGCCACAGAAAATTGAGGAAATTCAGAAATTACATTTCCTGGCGGGTTGAATAGAATTCCAGCATCGGCCTCGCCGAGCATAGTTGTATCATTGTACGAGTCACCAACTGCGATAACATTGAATTTCATACTTCTAAGGGCTTCCACAGTCTTTCTTTTGTGATCGTTGCACCTGATTTTCCAGTCAGNGATNCTACCNGAGTCATCAATAACCAGGTCGTGGCAAAACAATGTTGGATTTCCAAGCTTCGCCATCATTGGCTTGGCAAACTGGGAAAACGTATCAGAAAGAATCAGAGTTGGCCACCTGCTCTCTAGTGATGATAGGAAATCCCTAGATCCCGCGAGTGGATCCATAGAATCGATCACCATCGTGATATCTTCTATCGTTATGCCATTCTCGTCGAGTATTTCCAACCGATAGCTCATCAGGCGATCGTAATCTGGCTCTTCCCTTGTGGTTCGGCGCAGAGCATCAATCCCAGTCTTCTCTGCGACATTGANCCATACCTCTGGTACAAGGATGCCCTCAAGGTCCAGACACACGGCGAGCATATCCCTCGCTTGAAGCACCGCCCTTCAATTGTGTGGGTATCGGAGCATATCTTCATTCGGAACCATGCATGCGGGATGACATGGTCGACAAGAGAATGCGTAGGAGAACCCCGGTTCGCCTAAAGCAGATTCGTGATGTTTCCCAGCAACTCTCATCTTGGATGGGTCGCGATGTCGATCTGTCCGGNTTTTTAGAACAAGCNCACTTCCAGAGCACCGATCTGATTCTAGTCGATAGAATCCCAATGGCAATGAAAATNGAAGTGAGAGGGGCTNTGAGNTGGTATCCGACTCTGAAAGGAATTGAGCTTTGGATGNTTGAAAGCTCCTGGGTCGCCGTTGACGAGGGCGCGATCCCATTCCTGAAGAATGGAGCAGATTGTATGGGTGCAGGAATACAGATTGCGGATCCTTCATTGAAAGAAGGAGATTTTGTCTGGATTAGGGACCAAGAAACCGGTAACCCACTAGCGACAGGAATCGCATTAGTTGATGGGGATGAAATGATGTCAATGGCCAAGGGAAAGGCAATTTCAACAATTCATTGGGTCGGGGACGACCTCTGGGAGATTGAAACTTGAGAAGTTAGTATTAATTTGCCATGAAAAGCGCGCTGTCGTTGTGAGNGTCCTACTAGCAGTGTTGCTGGCCATGTCGCANTGCCTAACCGTTAACGCAGCAGAAAGTGGGGTAAACGAGCTCACAGAGATCGATGGCACGGCAATNTCAACAGTCTCTCACGACCCATTCGTCTCAAACTCAGAACCGTTTTCAATTTCAATTACTGTCAATGGGAGCAGTAACGTCACATCCGTTCTATGGATTTCCCAAGCCTGTATCAATTCTGGTGTGTGCTATCCCCCCCAAACTCACGAAATGGTCAATGAGTCCGCGAATCCCGTAAACACAGATTCGAATCANCTTTTCTTTGCGACGAGGGANTTCGACGTCGATNGCCAATTTGAGAGCCTAGATGACCANGTATCTTACTTGAATTGGAAATTCGTCTTGGTCAGTGAAGATGGCTACGAGACAAACATCCCAGAATCAAGATTTGGTTGGAAACTCTGGTCTAATTGCTGGTATGACAATTCAACATGGGGGGGAAACTCGTCACATTGCCATGAAGAGGAGCCTATTGAGGAAACTCCGATGATTCCCAATGTTGCAGCCCCTCTTACAATAGCATCTATTGCAATGGCAGCCTTGATGTCAAGGCGCGTGTGAGAAGTCACATGGGCGAGGGCGACGATGAACCGGGTTTCATCCGTTTAGAGTTCCACGAACTGCCTCAGGGCGAGATGCTTTCCCGCGCACGCTCTTTTTATGAAAAAATGAAAAAGAGACGAACCTCTCGCCATTTCTCTAATCGTCAAGTGCCTAGGGAATTGATCGAGCTAGCCATAAGAACCGCAGGGACTGCCCCTTCAGGAGCACACCTTCAACCATGGACTTTCGTAGCCGTCTCTGATCCAGATTTGAAGTCTAGAATTAGACATGCAGCCGAAGCAGAAGAGAAGAAATTCTACGAGGACAGGATTCCAGAGGAATGGGCAGAGGTGCTAGAACCGCTGGGAACCGACCACATCAAGGAGCACATTACAGATGCGCCATGGGTTGTTGTCATATTCAGACATTCAAAGAGAAGCAGGTCCAATGGTGAAATGGCCCCGACATACTACTCGCAGGAGTCCTGTGGAATCGCTGCTGGTCTTTTCATCTCAGCAGTACACAACATGGGTCTGTCCACATTGACTCATACTCCTTCTCCAATGGGTTTTCTTCGCGAAATTTTGAACCGTCCAGATCATGAGCATGCGATGTTACTACTTCCAGTGGGATTCCCCTCGGAGGAAGCCCGAGTTCCGGATCTGGTGCGCAAGGATCTGGATGAAATGTCCAAGTTTTACGAGTGATTAATTAGCCTCACCTTCCTGCAGCAGCATGCACAAAAATAGTCAGAATGCACTGGCAATGCTATTAGCCCTAATTTTGACCGCCTCGGCCCTCTCTGGCTGTATGGCTTCCCAAGACGAACCAAGTGACGAAGTGAAGTCAGAAAACCTCGAAGACTGGAATGTCTTCCTCGTTCAGAGTTACTCCGACCTACCAATTTGCGACTCTTCTAAAGACGGTAGACTGTATTATGTCTCTTCCTCATCTGGATTCCAAGCCTGTTCTAATTCATCTTGGCAGGAAATCGATTTGACAGGGCCTTCGGGTGCAGATGGGGCGGATGGCATGCAGGGCCCAATGGGGGAGGTCGGCGCTCAGGGGCCAGCTGGACCCAAAGGGGAGCCCGGCACTCAGGGGCCATCCGGTCAACAAGGCCCCCCAGGACCACCCGGCCAAGATGGTAGCGACGGCACCTCATTCAATATCGTAGGGACCGTGGAAGAAACATCTGATCTTGGAGAAATATACATCGGAGATGATGGCGATGCATTCCTCGTCAACTCCACCACGCACATTCACGTTTGGAGCATGGGCCAATGGGTGGATCTCGGAAACATCTCCGGCCCTAGGGGAATCGATGGACTCGACGGTGCAGATGGCGCCCAAGGGCCCCCTGGCCCCGCAGGGCCAAACGGTGAAGTTGGCGCCCAAGGGCCCCCTGGCCCCGCAGGGCCAAACGGTGCAGATGGCGCCCAAGGGCCCCCGGGCCCCGCAGGGCCAAACGGTGCAGATGGGTCCATGCCCACGGTAATGGAAATGACAGTCACCGTTTCAAGCATGAAGTACTTCGTGGAAGGAATTCAGCAGGGAACAATCACACTCTACAGGGGGTTCACATACTCCTTTGACCAGTCAGCGTCAAGCAACTCAATACATCCACTAAAGATCTCCACTACTAGCGATGGAACTCATGGCGGGGGGTCCGAATATACGGCTGGAATCACATACTCTGGAACCCAGGGTACCGATGGTTTGTTGACTTTCACAGTCCCTCTGGACGCCCCAAGCACCCTATACTACTACTGCTCTAACCATGCATCGATGGGCGGTTCGATTTCAGTGCAATCCCTTGGTGGAGTTGCGTGACAGAATGGAAAAAGCCGCATTAGCTCGCTCTCATCACGTCATCGGTCTTTTCGGGCGGTACGGCGAATGCCAAGACGACTCCAGAACCGATAATTAGCAAACCCCCCAACCAGTCCGCCGCCCTAAGCGACTCATCGAATAGAACAAATCCGTAAAATGTCGCCACTATCACAGTTAGGTAAGAGAAGGCACTCACCCAAGCTGCGTTCGCATTGTGATAGGCCATCGTGATTCCCACTTGGCCACCACCCGCACCTATCCCTATTCCGATCAGGGCCGCAGTGGTCTTGCCGTCCAGAGTCAGTAAATCCGGAGCTGATTGCACTATGCTTCCTGCCACTGAAAATACAGCGAACCAGAAAACTACGGAAGCAGGGGAATCGGTCTTTCTCAGCTCTCGGACGTACATATATGCCAAAGCAGCGAAGAATCCTGACCCCAATGCAAGTAAAGCGTCAGGCTCTACAGTGCCCAGATCTGGAGAGATAATCAGCACGATCCCTCCAAATGCCGTCAATACCAGAAGTGCGACGCTGGTTGAGACCTTCTCTGCGAGAATCCTGCCTGACAACAACGCTACGAATAGTGGGCCAGTGTATTGCAGAGTCACGGCTTGGCCGATTGGAATCCTGCCCAGTGCCGTGAAATACAGGATCATAGCTATCAGTCCCACTAAGCAACGGATTAGCATTGTCTTCCTGTCATTCACTCTTAGGCTGACGCCCCTGCTAGCCGCGAACGCTGCAACAGCGAATGCAATTACAGCCGAGCGCACCATTATGATCATCCACACATCAGCACTATCGCTAGTCCATTTCACCAGCGCATTCATGCTCCCGAAGCAGAAACTGCCAAAGATCATCCAAAGCACGGCTAACCTGGGCGAATCGGGCGACTCTTGCTCAGAAACGAAAGAGGAAAGGTCGGGCGCATCACTCATTTCATAGGTCTCCCTAAGACCCATACCAAGCCCTCTTTTCACCTATCCAGACCCCATCTTCTCTCTAGAGCAGTTGTAATTTCTTGGTAGTCCTTTCCCCCTGGGCTCGATGGGTCGTGCAAGTGTATTGGAACTCCATGGCTCGGTGCCTCCGCCAGTCTAACGTTCCTCCTAATTGCCGGATTTACGACCAATTCCGGAAACGCCTCTAGGAGCTCTCCTGCAACTTGTTGATTCAGCAGTGTCTTTGAGTGCATTGTCAGAAGTATCCCATCGACTCCAATGTCGCCATTCAGCAGTCCCCTAACTTCTCTGATCGTGCCTGCCAACAAGGCCAAACCCTCCAATGCGAAATACTCTGTTTGAACCGGTATCAGTATCCCGTCTGAGGCCACTAGGGCATTGATTGTGACCAATCCCAATGATGGGGGGGTATCAATCAAAACAACATCGTAATGTGGTAAAAGAGGCTTAAGGGCATCCTTCATCCTTCTCTCCCGTCCCAGCTGCCTGAGCATCTCCTGTTCAAGGCCGATTAGACTCCGGTCTCCGACAATGATGTGCAATCCCTCCACAGCCGTTGCGTGTCTCGAATCAACAGCCGTCTCAGGACTAAGTATCAGATCTCTGGTCGTGGTTCTTACCTTGCTCTTATCGACTCCTAGCCCCGTCGCGCAGTTTCCCTGCGAATCCGAGTCAACAACCAGAACTCTGTACCCCCTAAGGGCCAATTGCGCCCCAATATTGATCACAGTCGTCGTTTTCCCAACCCCTCCCTTTTGATTCGTAACGGTAACCACCCTTGCCCTACCGTCTGGAGTGGGCAGTGAGTGCGGCAAATCCATCGGCGTTCCGGACTCAGCTTTGCTGAATTCGTCAATTGAATCAAGTGGGGCCATCCCCTCAGCTTCTTCTGTTTCTGTAAATTCTACGTCAATCACAATGGGCGAGTCGGCTCCTCCACCCTCATAGCCCGATCCACTCACGATCTCTCGTCGCTTGAAATGGTGTTGAAGATGACGCTCACGAAAAATGGAAAAATGGGTTTTTCGGATGTTCAATCAACTTTCGATGTGGTACCATGCAATCATCTCCCCAGTCTCGGCATCCATTGCCATTAGCAACGAGTTTTCCAAATTGTTCTCAGACCATTCCCTGCTAGCAGTGAAAGTGACTTTGCCAGAGTCAATGTCTCCAGGAAGAATGCTGATTATTTGATTCTCTTCCGTAACTGAGAGCCTGTAACCAACCGATGAATCTGGTGCCCAAACACTCCTTTCGGTTGGGTCATTCACGTCAATATATTGATTGAGATCTGGGTACCTCTGTTCATTCAGCACCCTCTCTTCAAGCAATGAAAGTGGATGCGTCGCTGGGATGTCACTGTTCCAATCAACCTCTCCCTTGGAATTCGAAGCACTCTCTATAAGATCGCATCCTGAACCACCATCATCCCCCCTAAGGATTATCCATCCAGAGCGCTCAGAGTCATCGACCCATGACAAATTCCAATGAGGAAGCCCCTCGGACTCAAACCACTCGGCTCTCCAAATGTAACCCCCCTTATTCAGAGAATCCATCGCGTCGCTGGTGGAATGATTATTTTCCAGGCATGATTTTGCAGCCTCAAGATTGAAATCTCTAATTTCAGACTCGTCAATCATGCTATCCACCCAGTTCTGCTCCGTAGAAGATGTCGGCCGGTCTTCACCGGGGCTTGGCTTGATGTAATCCCTGCCCCAGTCTATTTCAACACTACCGGGAACGAATGATGACATAGACATCGCCATTTGTATCTCAAGCCTTCCTTCTGGAAGCAGCTCATCGGACAGGGTACTTACAAGGAAGTCACAGTCATCAGTCTCCAGGCTCTTATCCAGAACTATGTCAACATCCTGCTCAACCGGCCAAGGAACGCTCTTCGACACCAGAAGAGACATACGGGCATGCCCATAACACCTTCCTATGTCTTCATGCTCCATTTCAATTGGATACACCAAACCATGAGAGGGATGGGAATATTCGTTTCCTACTGACCATCTCCAGTCAGAATTCCATTCAATGTCTGAATCCGTAGAACTGGCTCCTCTGGAAATAATAGAATCTTCGAAGAAGTCTCTCAGCTCTATTGGCCTGAGTGGGAAAGATAGGGTCGATGCAAGTTGGCCTATCCCTCCAAGACTACCCGAGTCGTAAGTGACAATCCTAAGATTGCTCGTGACCATGTCTGCATCGGTGAACGAAATGCTTGAGTCGACCCTCTTTACATCAACGCTGTCCAGCTCTACCCAAGCATCTGTTTCGATCGAGAGCTTGTTATCAGATAGGGACCAACCTAGGTTTCCGCATTCACCAGAACTCCTCTGCGCCTTTCCCTCCAAATCAACATCCAAAACCATCTCTGTCTCCTTTTTAGCCGAAAGGAAACCCATTCTTCCGAGACTATCGGTGGTTTCTACTGCGCCCGAATTCTGCCCCTCGGCTATGGAAACTTTCCCATTTCCAGACAAGTCGACCTTCAGACGGCCACAGGCCTCATCCAGAATCTCACCTGCCGAGTCCTTGATCAGGTCCACCATTTCATCGCCCTCAATTTCAATCATCGAATCACCGACTTGGAAGTCCATACTATCCCCGAAGCTTAGAGGCTCAGTAACAAAACCGGAGCCTCTCTGAACCAAGGCCGTTGCTAATGCCCCAACAAGGATGGCCACTACGGCCACTGCGGCCACTGTCTTCCATCTCCTCTGCATGGACTCCAGAGTCGGAATTGGAATGACAATGGAAGGGGCATCATCTTCCCTCTCGGTGACCGTTCTCTCGGGAGGCCTTTCTTCTGGTAGCACAACGTCATTGATTTCACCCTCGACTCCTACCACCTCTGCCTCGACAACTTCTTCCTTGAGCCTAGACAAAACCTCCTCAATTAGCTCCGAGTGCTCCGTTTCTGACTCCGCTGTGTCATCATCTTCCATGATTAAAGCCTCAACTACCTCCTCTTCATTGACAATCAATTCGTCATCTTCCCCAATATCTGCAGAAATCCTGTCGACTAGCTCGGATTTCTTTCCAGAGACAAACAGACCTCTATCTTTGCAGATTCCCCTTAGTTCTGCAACAGTCATTGAATTCAATGATGACCTGTCAAGGGAATCGCCGGGTGCCATATTACATCCCCCAGTCATATAGGACAGCTTTCAACATCTTCGCTCTCACGGGCCAAATTACGCTCATCGTTGAGCAAAGGTAGCCTTTTCGAATTAAATCAAAGACTTGAAGGCCATCCCCATAGGCGCGCGGTCAATGCAACCCCGCTTGGTCATCCTCTCCAGAGGACCCGAACTGTACAGTACCCGGCGTCTCGCCACCGAAGCAGAGAACTCTGGTTGGGCCGTACAGATACTTGACCCCCTATCGCTTTCTGTGGTAGTAGAGGACAATGGCGGGAAGATATACCACAGGGGCTGGCAGGTGGAGTGCGAGGCAGTCCTTCCAAGGATTGGATACTCAATTACCAGACGCGGAGTCGCTATTGTAAGACAATTCGAACAGATGGGGGTTTTGGTGCTTAACAAGAGCCTACCGATCCTTAGGAGTCGAGACAAGCTAATTGCTTGTCAAATGCTTTCCGAAATGCGAGTCCCTGTGCCAATTACTGCTCAAGTAGGGGCGTGGGAAGACGCTGACAGAGCGGTTAGGAGGGTCGGAGGGGCGCCTTGCGTTGTCAAGTCAACCGAGGGAACACACGGCTCCGGCGTTTTNCTGGTAAACTCTCCTAGGCACGCGAGGCAGCTTGTTTCACAGATGCTCGAGAGGGGCATGAGGCCTTTGGTGCAGGAGTACATCGAGGAGTCCCATGGCAGTGACATTAGGGCATTTGTCGTTGGAGATGAGGTAGTCGCGTCGATGCGCAGAAAGGCGCATGGCCGGGAATTTCGCTCAAATTTCCATCTTGGTGGCTCAGTTTCTAATTTGGATCTCACCGATGAGCAAAAGCAAATAGCAATAAAAACAGCCCAAACAATAGGTTTGGACGTTGCCGGTGTCGACATGCTGGAATCAAGCAGGGGGCCACTCGTTCTAGAGGTGAATTCCAGTCCCGGTTTAGAGGGGATAGAGGGTGCAACGAAAGTAAACGTAGCCTCCACGGTTGCAAAGCTAATCAGCTCAAGATATAGCTCAATTGCTGGAAANCATCCTCCCGAAAAGGCAGCACAGCACGAGTCCGATAGCAATGATGGCTCCAAGGCTTACTGAAGCCTCGGCTATTTTGCGAAACATTACCAATCCAAGAATCATTGGTTCCCTCTTGAGAAGCATTCAAGTCCTCACCCGTGCCCTCCAAGCCGTCCGAAAGGACGGGGATGCACACACCGTTCGCGGTGAGAGGCGAGGCACATGCTGCAGGGAGGCGAAAGGGTTTCTGAGGGGGACTTCCCCATGCGTTTGCTCAGAGTTGCCGACTTGAAGTGGCATGAATGCTGGGTCCAGCAACTCCGTTCTGAGAAGAAGAGCAGCCACACAATCAGGGCATACCAGGTGGCTGCCAAGGGCTTGGTAACAACCACTCTACCGGGCGAGGGCAAATCCAGTTGGAGCAAAATCCAGGAACTCTCGGTGCGAGAGATTCGAGCAGCAATCGATCCAAACAATGGCAGAATGGATGCTTGGATAAACAAATTGGGGGATCTGAAGCCAAATACAATTAATGCGAAGATTGCAGCTGCCTCCCACCTATTGAGATGGTTGGGTCACAGCACTCCTGAGTGGATTCAGAGGCCATCTAGGAACCGACCCCTTCCAAAGACTCTGGGTCGGAGGGAGCTGAACAGGTTGAAGCGGGCCACTCTGGATTCAGAAGACCCACTAGCAGTACCAATCTGCACAACTCTTCTAGACACAGGACTGAGAATCTCGGAGCTTTGCGGGTTGGACATCGACGACGTTGACACCGAGGACATGTCAGCTTTAGTTATCGGAGGGAAAGGGGAGAAGGACAGGACGGTGCTCTTCACCCAATCCACGGTGGATGTTATCGAGTCGTGGATGCCAATCAGGGAAAACAGGAGCAACCTTGCCAATACCCAATCAAGGGCAATGTTCCTGTCCAGAAGAGGGAGAAGGATCAATCCACGCTCGATTCAGAAAATGATGGACAGGCTCGCCGACTCAGCAGATATTCCGAGAACTAGGCTTAGCCCACATACGCTCAGACACACATTTGCCACAGGATTATTGGAGAGGGGAGCGGATTTGGTCACGATCCAGCGCTTACTAGGCCACTCCAGCATCGCCACCACAAGGGTCTACTTGGAGATAGGGGACCAGACACTTAGGGAGATATATCACAGGGCGCAGAACTTGCCGGAAAGTCCAGACTCGCCCGAACAAGTAATCAGCGACTCAGAGGAGGCCGCGGTTTCACCAATTTCTCACGATTGACTACTTCCTCGAGGGGTTCTTTTTACCCAACCTCTTTCCGACTGAATCCGGGCCCTTCCATGATCTATTGGCTTCCTCGGTGTTTCCGGGATGACCGGGGATGGGGCAGTACTTACCCGATCTACACCTGCTGCAGTTGTCCGAAGGAGGCCTTTCGACGATTTTCTGCAGTCTGCCGTACTTCCTCCTTGGCATATTAGTTCCTTCAATAGACGGGACTTATGCATTGTTACAAACGCACAACTTTGAATCGTAAGGACTCAGGCTAGTAACATGGGTGGCGAAGAAGAGGGCATGAATGGCCCCATTGGTGCCCACCCAAGTCGATCGGTCTTGTTCGCTCAAGTGGCCGACTCAGACCCAAGAGTTTCTTTCGATGAGGGCGGATTGATGTTGGAAACAGGCTCTCCAGGATCCGTCGGCAAAGCATTCCTGGGGGACGTCGCATGGGCGACAATGAGGGCGATGGCCCCCCATGATCCTCCCGTTTTCGTCAAGGAACCAATATACGACGAGCAACGTTGGAAGATTTCCTGCTCTTCTGGAGAGCTCAGCGTCACGATATCCAGCAGGCACTATTGGGGCTTCGGCCTTCTAACCAGATGCTTCCTAAATGAGATCGTCATAGACGGAGAGTTGGACGCTCGCGCGCGCTGCGCCCATGACATTGCGGCTTCTCTCGGAAGGAACCCCTGGGAGCCTTCTCGGGTCAAGGCCTTTGAGAGGGCGACTTCAGCCAAGATGGCTTCCCACGTCTCGGCCTGGGGGGAGTTAGTCAATTTAGCAAAGAATAACATGAATGATCAAATCGATATTCTTCAGGACTCTCTGAATCGCCTCAAGGGGGTCCGGGAAGGATCAGAGACCATTCTCTCGGAAGCAGAAGAATCGCTCGATCGTGCCAGGAAAGCACTCTCCGACAAAAACGCACCAGCAGTGGAGAGGGCACTAAGCCGCGCTTCTAGTGCGATTTTTCGCGCGGACCCAAACACCGATTTCGACAACGCAGAGCGAGATCTTTTGGAAAACTAGAGCCCTAGGGCGGACCACATCCAAGACCACACTCCATGCTGCGCCAGATAGACGACAACGCTGAAAGAGATGCAAGCGAAGTAAATCGCACCCTTGGGAATCTGGATAGCGTCTTCTGACTCCTCATCGAAGTATCTGATAAGGCCAGCAGCCTGCTGAATTCCGCTGCCCTCCCTCTTCTTCGTCCTAACCTTGGAGGACGTTGAACTCCTTGCCATCCTACCAGCGCACCCACATTCCCTATTTCAACGCCACTAGCGGAAAAATCCACTATCAAGGCTCCAGAGTCTCAATTAGAACGCAGCCTCCGTCGAGCTCCACGATCACAGATGCAGCACCCATCGCTGTTTCCAAACCATCAGTCATCAGTATCTCCCTCCTGAGCCCCCTATTGGACTGGAAAACTAGTCTGTGACTCAATCTCTCGAGTACGTCTCTGTCAACAACCTGCCAAGTCCACTCGTCTTGTGAAACCGTCATCAGTGCCTCAATTGGGATCATTGTGCCTTTTTTCCCCTCAAGGCCTCTTGCCCTTTTCATCAATTCATTGAGCTTCATCTTAGCTCCAATTTCATCAGTCTTGGTCGGCTCAGAGCCTTTTCTTGATATCCTTCTGAATCTTGACATTTGCATCCCATGCGGAAATTCCGCGAACGCCGAGCGAATCATTGATGGTATAACCATTGTCTATGCCGTTCACAGAGCGGAACCCAATTTCAAGGACATTGCCGATTGCGAAACCTAGTATAATTCATGTTTGCCTATCGAACCGAAAACCCATGGGAGCCAGTAGCGAACCCTCTTGGAAGGAGCTCTCTGAGAGAAGCGTCTTGCTGAAGGCAGTAAAGCACTGGAGGGAGGATCCTGATAATTGGCTCAGGGAATCATTCGAAAGGCTTCCAGAGACCGTTCGTGTCAATCCTCTGAGCGCAGATAGTGACTGGGTTGAGTCTTGGCTAGAAGATGCATCTGGAAAAAGATTGGAGTGGTTCAAAGGGCCCGGGAGTGCATGGGAGCTGCCATTCGCCCGCGGCTCCGCTCCCGATGGGCTCAAGCAACTTCTCGTAGCGCTACATGATACCGGGCGGATCACACGTCAAGAAGCAGCCTCGATGCTTCCAGTTTTGGCCCTAGGTCCAAAATCTGGTGATTTGGTACTCGACCTCTGCGCCTCACCCGGCTCAAAGACTACCCAGATTTGCGAACACCTAAGCGGCGAGGGGGCCGTGATTGCAAACGAGGTCGTAAACGGACGGGTCAACACCCTGGTCTCAAACATTCACCGACACTCCTCGAAGACAGCTCTGATCGTCAATCACGATGGAAGGCACTTTCCAAAAGTCCCAGGCGAGGGTTTCGACCGCATCTTGGTAGATGCGCCATGTACAGGCTCAGGGACAACTCGGAAAAATCCAGAAATTTGGAGCAAGTGGCTGCCATCATCCGGATTTTCACTACACGATCTCCAACATGGGCTATTGACAAGCGCAATTAGGCTCGCAAAGCCAGGTGCTAGAATCGTGTACTCCACTTGTTCCTTGGATCCAATCGAGAATGAGGCCGTCGTAGCTAGGGCACTGTCCTCTGAAATGGTCAAGATACTGCCAGGGCATGATCTCATCCCATCAGTCCCATCCGATGTGGGGATGACCGATTGGACGCCACTGGACGATGAGGGGAATCCAATGGTGCACGATGAATGCCCATCCCATCTGATGCCCTTGCACAAATCTCCACACAATCAATCTCTGAAGAATTGCGTACGAATTTGGAACGACTCCCTTGGAGGGGGTGGATTCTTCTTAGCAGTGCTCGAGAAGATAAAATCAGAAAAGTCGACGCCTTCAAAATCCGTGGAATCGGACTCCATAGATCCAATATCGCCGGACCCCGACCACTTCCCCGTGCCTATCGATGACTATTGGCGGGACGCACTCAAATCAGAATGGGCAGATATTCCAGAGGGACTTTGGACAAGGGGCAAGACACTACTTTGGACCAGTAACGCCATTGAAGAGGTATGGAAGTCCGAGGGAAGTCGAAAGGGAGGGAGGAGGAGAACACCCGGGTACCAGTGGCACCCCCTGAAAGTAGTTCACGCCGGAATGACATTGGCCAGACTGCGCAAAGGCAGACTGGACAGAATCACCTCAAGGGGGGCAAGCAGAATAGGTGCAGGGAAAGGCCCATCATTCGTAAATGTGCAGGGGGGCCTCATTGACGCAATCCTACTTGGCCAAACCCCCACAATCGAAGAAGGCACAGAAATATCCGAAATCGGACCGGGTTCTGCAATTCTGATTGATGGCTCTGGCACGGTGCTACCGGTCTGGGCTGGTGCCAAGATCACACCCATGGTAAACGAATCTGAAAAAGTCGTCCTCCGTGCCATCAGGGGCATGGAAAATTGAGATAATCTAGTATTTCACATTCATTTTTTGGACACTCTCCCATGTAATCATTGAAATGCATGGCATATGTTCAACCAGCATAGGAGAAGAAAACTCAACGGGATGATGAACATGGACGAGGTAGATAAACGAATCATCAAGGTGTTGGAGTCCGACGCCAGAACATCGCTCAGAAGCATCGCCGAACAGGTTGGAGTGGCTCTGGGCACGGTGAGTAACAGAGTCAGAAAGCTCGAGAGCAGGGGTTTGATCAAGGGCTACACTGTTTTGTTGGACCCTGACAAATCAGGCTGGGGGCTAAGCGTACTCATCGGCCTCCGGATCCAAAAGGGAAGGTTGATGGAAATCCAGAGAAAGATAGCGGAGGATTACAGGGTCTACGGGGTCTATGACGTCACTGGGGACTACGACTCCATGATTCTTGCAAGGGCCCAAGACCGGGACGATCTAGACGACCTGATCAAGAATGTAATTAGCATGGGCGGTATCGAGAGGTCCGTTACCCACCTGGTGCTTAACACCGTCAAGGAGATGCCCCCCTCACTTCCAGAGTAGGTGCTAAAGAATATCATCCAGGAAGGAATCAATCATCGGTGCCAGGGCCTCGCTATACGGAGAAAGAGACTCAACGGTCCTCCCCTCCGGCTTCATTGCCTTGAGCAGAGAATTCCTGAGCCCCTCGTCAACAGTCACATCCATTGCCATCAAACGTTCTCTAATTAGAGACTGCAATTTACCTCCTGTCCTATCCCAATCCATCAGTAGAATAATTGGGGCTCCGCCATCCATCGCACGAGCATCACCATATTCGCTGTGAAGGTAAGCTACTAGCCTACTGGTGTCCCATCCCTTGTTTATCCTCTCAATGGCGCCCTTGAATCCAAGGTCCCTTAGAGCTCGCTCATCTTTGATGCCCTCTACAAGGACGGGAACCCCACAGCCACCCTGATCTAGTGGCATGTTTCTGACTATTGAGGCACAAATCGCCTTTGCAGCCATCTCGAACCTCTTCTCACGGTTATGCGGACCTTTGTAACTCAACCAAAAAACCCCTTCAAACAGCGTCAATTACACATTGCACAGTGGATGGTCAGTTACAAGCTATTCTAAAAATACAAAGATTACATCATGTCCTTCTTGTGCAACCCTTATGAGGGGATTTTCCCCCCGAAGGGTTGGAGATTGGCGTGACTGTGATGACTGCCATCTTTGAGGGACTTTGGGACCACTATATTTTGTGGAGCGTCATCGTCGCTGTAATTGCATTTGGATGGCTGTATCACCACTCGTTCTGGTTCGTCTCCGAAGAGGGCAAGGAGGTACCGAATGTCGATGATATTGCAGTGGGGGTCTTTCCCAAGCACAATGACAACATGCGACTCGAGGTTGCTTGGACCATCCTGCCATTTTTCCTGATTATCTGGTTGACCTACGTTTCATGGGCTCCTTTGGACGCAATGTGGACCTCGCCAGAGGGTGGGAATCATGGGTTTGCATGCGACGACGGTTCAACAGACCACGACTACACTGTTAACCAGGACGGAATAGAGTCATCCAACAATAGCATGGACTCCACCGGCATGATTACCTCTGACTGCTACCATGTCATCGAGATCACTGGCCAGCAGTGGTTCTGGAACTTCGACTGCCTAGACCTCCCGGCCGACCTATGCGATACCTCCACTGAGAGTATGGAGGTATATGGGACGGTTCCGGTTCTGAAGCTCAAGAGGGGGGAGACTTACCTAGCTGTGATGGAGTCACAAGATGTGACACACGCCCCTTGGTTCCAGCACATGGGCACGAAGGAGGACACGCTTCCGGGAATGGAAACGACACTTTGGCTGCCAGTTAATGACGACCTTACCAGTGAGTCAATGATACTTTGCGCAGAGTACTGCGGCGATGCCCATTCCATCATGGCCGCAAAGCTAGAGGTCCACAATTGAGGTCAAACCATGAGTCCTTCCCGAAGCTCCAGTATCGCTGCCATCATTGTACTGGCAATCGCAGCCGTGCTTCTCGCACCGTCAGCCATTTCGGTACCCAATGGTGTTCAGGGTGTCTCCCAAGGAGGGTGCTCCTGCCACGGCACTACCCCGTCGGACTCAGTCACAGCTTCGATTGAAGGGCTCCCGGATAGCTACAATTACTCGGAGGAATACGAGCTAACTCTCTCATTCGTGGGAGGGCCTTCGAACCCTAACAACATCAACCAGGGCGGATTCAACCTCTGGGCCAGCCATGGGACAATCTCGGTCTTAGATGGCACTGCACAGATGATGGGTGACGGTAGCGCTTCGCACACGGAGGCGGGCAATGACCAGACCTCATGGACGGTTAAGTGGACGGCTCCTGCCGACGATCGAAACGTCGATTTAGTCCTCCACGTAAACTCAGTGAACGGAAACGCTGGCACGGAACAGGGGTCACAAGGAGACGAGTGGAACAGGGTCGTGGCCAAGATTTCTGGCCCGGTGGCAGTCATCGAGGCTGCAGACCCGTTTGTGGTCCTAGGGGTGCTGATCCTGGTATCAGCCTCCCTGCTAGCTATCACGCTGACATACGTGTTCTACAGGAAGGACCCGGAAGCATTCGACTGGGATAACTTCGCACCTTGGATCGCAGAATGGATGACATCCACGGACCACAAGAAGATAGGCACCCTGTATTTCCTAGCAGGCCTGTTTTTCTTGGGAGTGGGTGGAATAATGGCCATGATCATCAGGATACAACTAGCAGTTCCGGGCAATGACTTCCTGACCCAGGAGCAGTACAACCAGTTCTTCACGCTTCATGGGACGACAATGATCTTCCTGGCCGCTATGCCAATGATCAACGGGTTCGCAAATTGGATGATCCCGCTACAATTGGGGTGCCCGGACCTAGCCCTGCCAAGAATCAACGCTATGTCGTTCTGGCTACAACCCTTCGCTGCGCTCCTAATTTTCACTGGCGTCTTCTCTGGCCACGGGGCCGACACGGGATGGACTGGATACGCGCCCTACGTCGTCAGCGAGGGGGCGCATCACGGCACCACCATGTGGGCAGCAGGCCAGATAATGCTAGTCGCGTCATCCACGCTAACCGGAATCAACTTCCTGACAACAATGGCCGTGATGCGAGCTGAGGGGATGGGATGGATGCAAATGCCACTCTTCAGCTGGTCCATCCTAATCGCCAACGTGATGCTCTTCCTCTCAATCCCCGCCTTCGGCGTCGGGCTTATCCAAGTCTACTTGGATAGGGTTGTTGGCACGGCTTTCTACGACATCGCTGCTGGTGGCGACCCGTTGCTCTGGAGCCACTTGTTCTGGTACTTCGGGCATCCCGAGGTTTACGTGGTTGTGGTACCCTCATTCGGCATAATCTCCGAGGTCATTGCTACAAGCGCACGTAGGTCCGTATTCGGATACCGTTCCATGGTTTATGCCATGGCAGGCATTGGCGTGGTGGCTTTCATCGTCTACGGGCACCACATGTTCACCAGTGGGATGAGCCCGACACTAAGGTTCGTGACGATGCTCACAACAATGCTGGTCGCCGTTCCCACGGGGATCAAGATATTCAACTGGCTGATGACCATGCACGGGGGCTCCCTTGTCTACAGGACCCATACACTATGGGCACTAGGTTTCCTAGTCACTTTCACACTCGGGGGGATATCTGGCATGTTCTTCCCATCCATAGCGATGGACACCCATCTCCACGAGTCATACTTCGTGGTGGCGCACTTCCACTACGTGTTGGTAGGTGGCACGGTTTTCGGATTCTTCGCGGGCATATACTACTGGTTCCCCAAGGCCACTGGGAAGATGCTCAGCGAGAAGCTCGGGGTCCTCCACTTCCTTTGCGCATTCGTCTCCTACAACGCCTTATTCTGGCCGATGCACAGGCTCGGCGTCTGGGGAATGACGAGGAGGCACCACACCTACTTCGTAACCACCGAGGAGGCACTCGGATCACTCCCGATGGAGGCGGCCGGCTGGAACATGTTCATCACGGTGTCAGGGTTCCTCTTCTTCTTCTCAAACTTCATCCTTGTCTTCAACATGATAGTGTCCTCAGTGAGAGGGGTCGACGCACCGGCCGATCCCTGGGGCGGGTGGTCCTTCGAGTGGATGACCTCATCCCCTCCACCGACACCGAGCTTCGGCCACTTCGACGGCGAGAAGTGGGTCGGACTACCGGTCTTGGAAGACGCCAATGAGCACATAGCCAACGAGCCGGGAGCTATTTCCCGTTGGTTCAGCAGGATGATGGTGGCGGATGACGAAGTAGGGGAGGCATTGCATTGAGCTCCGACCACCACGACCATCCCAGTGCATGGGGCCCGCATGACTGGAGCCACGGGGCCCCTCACAACTCTTGGTCGCCGATAATAATGAGCGCGGGCATCGCGATGTTCCTCTTCACGCTAGCAGGTGCCTACCAGTGGGGCGAATTCAACGATGCCGGTTACGTTCCCCTAATCGGCGCATCCCTCCTCGTAGTCACGGTAGGACTACTGGTCTGGTGGAGGCAGGACATGAGCTTCGATGGAAGCTACGAGCCGAAGTCAACTGGTGCCCCATTCCAGAACATCGACATCCGGAAGGTAGCGATGTGGGTCTTCCTGATGTCCGAGATGATGGTCTTCACCTCGCTTTTCAGCACTTACATCAGGTACAGGTTGGGCATCGAGTCATGTCAGGAGGTATTCGAGTCTGGGAATTGGGTCGAGGGAAGCGCGGTGACCTGCTTCGAGCCCGCCAGCCACCTCATCGCCTCTAGCTGGTTCCACCTTGCGCCTGGCGCGATAAACACATTCGCCCTGATCGTCTCATCCTTCACGGTAGTCCAAGCCCTAAGGTACGCAAAGATGGTCGACATCGACGACACTGTCAGGAGGAGGAAGGTCACCCGCTATCTCGGGGCCACCTGGTTCCTCGCCATTCTCTTCCTGACCCTGAAGATGGTCGAGTGGTTCGTAGGATTCCCACTGCCAGAGTTCATGCACGAGTACAACCACGGGGACTCTTCTATCAAGTCTCTTTACACCGAGGGGTACCTGATAAACGCCGACAGCTACCAGCACCATGCTTACGACACCCACTACATAGAGACTCACGAGGGCTACGAGCTGCCCGAGGACAGCGCCCTGTATGCCATGATGCAGGCAGGCACCCATCCGGGCGGGCACATGATGGCAGACATCCAGGTCAGCGCTACGACCTTCTACGTGACGACAGGCACCCACGGGGCACACGTCTTCGGTGGGATAATCGGCCTCACTTACATGACCTTCAAGGCCAGCAGGGGGGGCTACACGCCTGACAATGCGGTCTCAATCGAGTACTTCGGGCTCTACTGGCACTTCGTCGACCTCGTATGGGTCCTCGTATTCCCGTTCTTCTATCTATACTGAGGTGAAAAAAAATGGCGCACTACAAGATAATGGGGCAGGACCCCTACTGGATGAACTTCATCGGACTGATGCTACTGACCGCAATCGAGGTTGCTGCGGTCGGAGTCGAACTAGGGAAGGCCACGACGCTGTTCATTCTCACGGTTATAGCGATCCCCAAGTTCCTGATGATTGCTGCAATCTTCATGCACCTTTATGGTGACGCAGACTCAGCCATTCTCACGATTACGGCCTTGTTCCCCGCCTTCTTCATCATCATAATGATACTGTTCGTCGGGCTCACCCACCCTGAGGCAGCGACAGGGCTGCCGGACTGGTGCAGGCCCGGAAATTATGGCCTCTGAGCCTTAAGGTTCATTGGCGAAGCTTCACACGGAGATTCACTGCAGACGTCGCATAGCCTGGTATTGCGCCGGATTTGAAATCCGGTGTCCTAGTGACTCGGGAGTTCAAATCTCTCCGTCTGCGCCACTAAAGGTTGGGCGGGCTCGCACCGCCTCTAACCAGAAGCTGGTCCGGGTGGAACTCGAATTTCACAGGGGAGGTGACTGAAATCTCGCCATCCAAGCTGATGTATAGGGGCGGGTCGTGACCATGATCCTCGGTTGGGTTTCCATTCGAGTCAAGCGCCCTTATCTCGAACTTCCTGCACGGCTCCATGGTTATCTTGCCCCACCTGCCGACGTGCTTGCCCTTCTGCAGAGGCCCCATTACCCTGAGCATCTGCGACTTCGAGAGCCCGAAACCGAGGACGATCGAAGCNCCTTCCCTGAATGGGTGGATTCCAGGNGCAACCTGGTAACCCCCGCCAAAGGTCTCGCACTGCATCAACGCGAANAGCCCAGTAAGATCGACATTGCGACCAGGTTGGTCGTCGACCTTTATCCAAGCCATCTGGCTCTTCCAGGTNAGGATCGCCTTTATTGCGAGGAATGTGTACTTCTTCTGACCGCTGATCCAGGAGAAGTGACCCTCGTCCTTCATCCTGTTGATCGACGAGGTCACCCCGCCATCGCACTCGAGGAAGGACCATCTGACCAAGTTATCCTCAATTGAGGGCTCTCCAGTGACCGGGTAGTGCTTTGGAACAGGGATNCCTGGGTGCTCAGGGGCCCTCCTACCCTCCACTCTGACNCCCCCAACAGAGTAATCTGTCCCATCTGCAAGCAACGCGANCGCGCCTTCCAGGTCGTTTAGGGGNACCCCAAGTGCACGTGCGAAATCATCACCATTGCCCATCGGTATGATCCCCAGGCGCCTTTCCGATCCCCTCAGACCATTGGCGACCTCGTGAACGGTACCATCACCGCCGACTGCCACGACCAAGTCAAAGTCGCTCTCCCTCAGGGAGGAGGCGATCTCAATTGCATGGCCAACCCCCTCAGTCATGAAAAACTCCGAATCCATGCCGGAGTCACTGACTGCCCCTTCTATCCTCTGAATCCCTCGACCCAGCTTACCGTCCCGGGCGTTGGGGTTAACTATGCATGCTATTCGAACCACAACCTACTCAGCACGCGCATATGACTTGAATGCTGCCGAACCAAGGAGTCATGAGTGAGCGTGCCCTCAGAAGGCCGATTGAAGTGGACGAGGCGAGCTCCCACATGCGACGGGCGATAGAGCTGGCAGAGGCCGGCAGATTCAGGGTGATGCCCAATCCCATGGTGGGATGCGTCCTGGTAAGGGACGGCAATGTGATCGCCGAGGGATGGCATGACCACCTNGGTGGCCTGCATGCCGAGCAGATGGCGATTGCGGACGCGGAGTCGCGTGGCATAGAGACCCAGGGGGCCACCGCATTCGTCACCCTAGAGCCGTGCAACCACTTCGGTAGGACGCCCCCTTGCATAGAGTCCCTACTGTGGGCAGGTGTTAGCAGCGTCGTAATCGGGTCATTGGACCCCAATCCAAACGTCAGAGGGGGCGGTGCCAGGGCNCTNGTCGAGGCCGGAGTNCACGTCCACGTGGGGGTAATGGAAGACGAGTGCGAGAAGCAAATGGCCGAATTCATGCACTGGTGCCGCACTCGTAGACCCCTCGTCACAATGAAGGCTTCAACTGACGCAGAGGGGAGGATAGACGGTNATCCCNATGAGCCATCCAAGAGGTTCAGCTCCCCTGAGTCNATGGCATTGTCACACGAGCTAAGGGCGGATTCGATGGCGATTCTTGTCGGGGTAAACACGGTTATCCGCGACGACCCGGAGCTCACAGTCAGGGGGCCCGAGATCAAACCGAGGGAACCNCCGATCAGGGTAGTCGTCGATCCAGTCGGCAGAATACCAAATGGATCCAAGGTCCTAGTGGATGGGAAGGCTCCNACAATGCTGATCAACTCTTCCGAAATCGACACATCGGAAGACCAAGACCACGTCGAGAGGGCAATAATTCCAGAAAGAGAAATTCCCATTTCTAGGATCCTAGACATGCTCGGGGACAGGGGAATCCAGTCCCTCCTNGTCGAGGGCGGGGCCGACACCTGGGGNCGCTTCCTATCTGAGGGGGCGGTTGACAGGGCCAGAGTCTGCATATCCCCCACGATTCTGGAAGGNNNCTCTCCCCGATTCTCCCCTAAGGCATTGTCAGAGANCGGTTTGGAGATTTCCGCGTCTGAGGAGAGATCTGGCGACAGAATAGAGTGGTGGACAAGAAAAACGACCGACTAAGGACCAATTCGACTTTTCTNTACTATCAGTACTCATACTTAAATACAGTAGTCCGCGCCTGCGTGAATTACATGTATAGCCCACGTAACACGAGAACACTAAGCATCTGCCTTCTGATGGTATTGTCCGCCGTAGGACCAATGGCGGCCCCGGTAGGCGCCGAACACGAATCCGACGANTGGCCATGGCTGTCACTNGAGATNTTCAACGACGGCAGTTGGACAAACGTCGACCATGAATATGAGGAGTCCCCATTCAACGTNTCAGTAGAAGCTGGGACCCATCTAATGCACCTCTCAGCAAANAACCTTGAGCTGAACATGACCTACAACATGACTTGGTCGGTTTCGCATGTCGAGGGCGGTACATGGGAAGAGAGCAATTCAACCACCCACACCAGGGAGTGGTTCTCCTACACCAACACGAGCGGCGAGTCATGGA
>PBUX01000035.1 GCA_002728565.1 Methanobacteriota archaeon
ATCTGCCCCTGGTGACATTTGTACCTTCGATCTTGAACCCGGTGAGGGTTTCTACATGCAGGGCGGCGCC
Source organism: Methanobacteriota archaeon (assembly GCA_002728565.1). GTDB lineage: Archaea > Thermoplasmatota > Poseidoniia > Poseidoniales > Thalassarchaeaceae > UBA36. The sequence goes on from PBUX01000035.1 coordinate 71, forward strand.
TTCATGGCATCTACCTACAATGTGGAGACTACTACAAAATTCCAAGGCTCCAAGTCCCTGTTTTCCAGGGAGGGGATGTTTTTCCTGCGGGCTGAGGCCTCTGATGCCCCTGGCAAGGTGTTCTACACCTCATATGGCGCATTGAAGGAAATAGAAGTCACACCGAAAAGGCCCCTAATCGTTGATAACGGCCACGTTGTGGCATTCACAGAGGGTATTGAGTACAGCATTACGAAGATCAAAGGCTTGGGCTCATTCCTATTCGGCGGCGAGGGTTTCACCCTCAATTTCCGTGGCTCTGGCTCGGTCTGGATTCAGACCAGAAATGTTGAGGCGCTAGCTACACAGCTGTTGCCCTTCCTCCCAAATAGGAGTCAATAGTTCTCAGAAATCAGGCGTGTCTTCAGAGTGCCTTAGGATAACCACGCGCGCGCCCGGTCCAATCCGGACTTGGGGCCTTCCGGCCCACTCTCCGACCTCCCCGTTGAGGATAGCTACATCATCGCCCCTCGTTATGGCAGCTGCTGAAATGGGTATGAACTGCTTGAAGGCCACTGAAGCGGCAGAGCCGGTTTTGTCCATCAGGGTGATAGACCAACGGTGGACATCCACGCCATTGGGATAGGCGTCAATGGACCAGACCCTTCCGACGACAGAAACTCGAGTCTCGATTTCGACAATCTGGGCCTCGTCGCCCTCTTTGGCTAAGGAAATTGAGGACTTTGGATCTAGATCCAATTGGAGCTGCCCCCTCCAAACTGAAGGTACTGCGCCCCTCACCTTAACCTTGGAACCCTCGGAAATGTATCTGGTTACTGACTTGGTTGATCCTTGCCTGGAAGGCCTGACAGTGGCCCTATCGTAACCGTCCCTCAAGGTGAACTCCAGGTCTATTGTTCCGTCGTCATTTAGTGTGGGTCCCTTGAGGCTGACGACCTCCCCAGTTGCATCTGCCCTTGTGGCAATCTGTTCGATTGGCGTAATTGGCCAAGAATGTCCAAACCTCTCCACCTTGCTTTCCAGAGGGAGCTCTGGCTCGTATTCTGATCCCTCGCAGACTCCCCTGTAATCGCAGTTGATGCACCTTGCTCTGGGTTCAGGGTGGACGGGCGTTCCAGATGGTATGCCTCCTTTTTCAAAGAACCTCAGCGGCGAGGGTTCTGCGGGGCAGTCGTTTGGACTTGGGTCCTTGGCATGTACTATGGAGTACAGTTCCTCCAAATCTGTGGACATTTCCAACAACTCTTTTTCTTCTGGGATGGGCACATCCTTTGCGGTTCCTGTCCCCAGGTACCATATCTCCAATGATTCGGGCACCTCTTTGCGCTCGTGGGTTTCCCACCATAGCCAGCAATACATCCTAAGTTGCTGGATATAGCCCCCAGATCTGTCACCTTTCCCTATCGAGGCCTTCAGATCCACGATTCTGGGCGAGCCGGTCCACCGGTACACTAGATCATACTCCCCTTGGAACCACTCCCCAGGGTGGGAGCTTGTCTGTGTGAATCTCATGGCGTCGGGATCTACGAACCAGGGGCGGGCTACCTCCCAAGCCTCAACCCATGTGATGGCTCCCTTACCTGCTGCCGGGTGGATCGCCTGCCATTTTCTAGGAAAGCCATCGGGTGATGGCCAGAAATCCCTATTTCCTGATCTCCAATCTTCAAATCCTGGGCCGCCTCCGCTGTCGAGGCACTTCTCGACTTGATCGAGATGCAAGTCNATTGCCGATCTTGCCATTTCCAGGCCCTCGTGAAAATCAATATCCCCCGAGTCGCCGACCCGATTGGGTTGGGACTCCCAGTCAATAATTGCCGAATCCCAGCATGACTCGAAGTGCGCGTCGACCCTTGCCNGTGCCCATTCGCGGAGAGTATCTCTGTCAGCGGGCCATTCGGACTCTGGCAGGGGTTCAAGCGTGGGGGAAATCCAGGATTCGTTGTCGTCGAGATTTGGTGAGCCGTCTTCTGCTAAAGGGGACTTCATTGACTCCCTCGAGTCTATGGAAATTAATACGGGGGACTCCCTTAGCACTCGACAGACGCACTCCTCTACGGCGTTTCCACGCAGAATCTGGGGGGGGAGAGGCGACTTCAGTCGTTCCATCCAGCCGTAGTACCATATTCTGGGGCAGTTATTCCATGCAATGACTTGAGAAGCGGAAAGTCTCCTGTAAGGGTTGACTTTCGGGTTGTCCGNGTCTGCCCTCCTGACTGGCATGGGATAATTTGGAAGTGCTGGGCATATCAACTTGCGTGGGACGGNTGCTATTCACTGAACTAGTTCAATCGGACCATCGTTACCTCTATGCGCTCATGCGTAGGCAGCACCTCGACCATTGAAACTGTTGCATCTACCTCTTCTGCGATCGACTCAGCGACAACAAGTGGCATCTCGATCCGAGAGTTGGCCGGGTCCCACAAAAGAAACCTATTCGGAATTCCCGTCACCAATGAAAGCTCGGACATCCAATCATCTTTCGATTCCGAGTCAGCGTGAATTGCACCGAAGATCAGCGTCCCATCGTCCGTGAGGATCTCGTGTGGCGCTATATTTGCCTCCCCCCTCCTGAGGAACCTGCGCCTGAGCTGTCCCGCGTCCTTGTAAACAGCAGTGCAGAACTTGAGATGGAAGCCNTATGGGTCGCGGACTTTCCCGTCCATGGGGTCTGGATTGCCNGTTTCTGCTGCAATGACCCTGTCTCTCATGGAAATTGCAATCTCAGAAGATCCAGTTGCCCCGGCAGTGATTTCTGTCGAGAGGTTGAATCCCCTGAGTTCCATATTATCGTGATTGCCGACGGTGATCTCGAGCTCGTTGAGGTTCAAGAATGAGATTTCCAGACTTCTCAGTTGTTCAAGCAGTTCCAATAGTTCCCCNCCCCTGTCCGGTTCGCAGGGTATCTCGACCCCGGTAATTATGCCTGCATCATTGCAAGCCGAGATTGTGTCCCCGTACCTACTTGCATCAAGATCGAGTAGGTGGAAGCGGATTTCGTCCAAACCAGCATAGGCGAATTCTTTGGCGATCTCTGGTCGGAAAGGGATGCTGGTGTACATATGGAGGTGGAANCTCTTCCCGAATTCTTGCTTCAGGCGCTTTATTCCTTCGATTGTCCTCTCCTTGGCCATCAATGGATCGCCNCCAGTAATTCCCGCCCCTGTGGCTTGCATAGCTCTAGCCTCCTCGATCACCTCATCGAATGTCTCGCAACGTCTTTCGTTGGCGAACATCCAATCTACGTCCCTACGAGTTTCCGAGAGGGGGCAGTAGTCGCACATCCAATGACAGTTGCCTGTGATGAATAGGACGAGTTTGCTACCCATCTGGCACTGGATGCAACCTTCCGTGTCATTCTGATCAGGAGCCTCGGGCAACTCGGAAAACTGTGGCAATTCAGACANCTATTCACCTTCCTTGTGCGATTTCGCCCTCTGCAATAGCCAAGTGTGGAAGCTGGCATCGGGTGACAGTTCGGGGTGGAACGTCAGGGCCATCCTATTGCCCGTCCTTACNCCCACGACCTCTTCCCCCATTGTTGCCACGATTTTNCCCTTAGGCCCTACCCTCTTGAATCTTGGAGCACGGATGAACACGCCGGGAAATTCCCTGTCGATTTCAGTAGCGTGAATTTCGGCTTGAAAGGAGTCTGCCTGGTTTCCGAAGGCATTTCGATCGATTGTGGCATCTACAAGCGGGGAGGCCCCATCATCTGGTTCGGCAAGTAGGATTGCTCCCGCACAAGTCCCCAGGACCGGCCGGGAAGGATCTTCCCTTATCCATTCNAATAAAGCCGGCAGCAGTGAAGAAGTGGGATCATTCCCGATCAGCCGCATCGTAGTCGACTCGCCCCCGGGCAGTACGATAGCATGAGCACGGGACCCGATCAGNTCTGTTGACTTCCTTAATTCGTGCACCTCTACCCCTATGTCCAACTCATCCGAAGCTCGCATCAAAGCCGATATGTGAGAGTCTCGAGCNCCCTGTAGCATGACCANGCCTATGCGCAGCACGATATCGCGTCCTGCCAATCCGAAATGAACCCTGTGTGTGGCTCCGATGGCCTGAAAGGTCTTCTGTTACTCGTGGGCACGTGGAAGGGCATGGTAGGATCCACAACTTCGGGGCTGGTCCAGCAGTACTGCCGCTAGAAGTTGTTAACGAATTCTCAGAGGCACTGCCAAACTTGGGAGGTAGCGGCTTTGGCTTGCTGGAGGTCTCCCACAGGAGCGGTACCTTCCAAGGGGTGATCGATTCTGCGATCGAGAGGCTACGTAGGATACTCAGCGTTCCCGATGAATACGAGGTCTTGTTCCTACAAGGCGGGGCGTCGACTCAATTTTACATGACGGCTTTGAACATAATGGGCGGGGAGGGAAAGGCCGACTTCTTGGTTACGGGGGGTTGGTCCCAGAAGGCCCTTGAAGAAGCATCGAGGGTTGGNGACGCNGTAGCAGCTTGGGATGACTCGGANAACGGCTTCAAGTCGGTNCCTGGCAAGGGTAGCTACTCAGTGAGAGNCGACTCTAGCTACTTGCACTACACATCCAATAACACGCTTTTCGGAACCCAGTTCCACGACCTGCCCGATAGTCACGGGAAACCGAGGGTAGTTGATGCGAGCTCGGACATCTGCGGCGTGCCTATCGAAGTATCGGAGCATGACGTGATTTATGCTGGTGCGCAAAAGAACCTCGGACCGAGTGGAGTGACTGTGGTTATCCTATCCCCCTGGGCGGCAGGTAGGCCTGGGGATGGGCTTCCAACCATGCTGGACTATCGNACCCACATAAGCAAGGGTTCAATGTTCAACACCCCAAACACNTCTGGAATCTATGTTCTAGACAGGGTCCTAGCGTGGATGGAAAGGAATGGGGGGCTTGAGGGGGCGATTCAGAGGAACAGGAAGAAGGCGGAAACCCTCTACGGTTTGCTGGATAGCAGCGATTTCTGGAGGCCGCATGCATCAAAGGACTCGAGGTCTGTGATGAACGTCACATGGAGGCTGGCTGACGAAAGTTTGGAAGGGGGATTCCTAGCTGAGGCTGAGGAAAATGGCATGGGAGGCCTCAGGGGGCACCGCAGTGTCGGTGGCATCAGAGCAAGCATATACAACGCCTGCCCATTGGAAAGTGTGGAAGCTCTGGCCGCATTCATGAGCGACTTCGAGAGTCGTCACAGCTGAGTGGTTTCATGGGCCCCAGGACGATTCTGGACATTCTAGATTTGACCCTTCTAGATGGGGGTGCTTCAGAAGCTGACCTACGGGGACTTTGCGATTTAGCGAACCAGATTCTTCCTGCGGCAGTTTGCGTTTTCGCGGAACAAGCCCCGGTAGTTTCCAGCATGCTGGACGACAAAATCTCACTTAGCTTAGTTGCTGGGGGATTTCCAGTCGGCAGCTCCTCCCCTGCGGAGATTTCAGAAAAAATAGAGGAGGCGGTCGCAATGGGCGCCGAAGAGATTGACTGTGTTCTGGAGCCGAGGCAGGACGCGGATTTCCCCAACGAAGATGACTTGGGAATTCTAATTGCTATGAGGGAGGCGTCCCTTGGAGTTCCTTTGAAGGTCATAGTAGAGGCGCCAATGCTCGATGAGAGAAGCCTGAGGGCGGTTACTAGAATGGCGCTTGCAGCCGGGGCCGACTTTGTCAAAACTTGCACGGGAAAGCGTGGAGAATGCAGTGTGGAGCACGCGCGCTTGATCTCGTTCGAGGTCCGTAGGCACTTCGTGACCTTTGGCGAGCTACGAGGATTGAAGCTGTCGGGGGGAATTTCAACGAGGGAGAAGGCAGAATTCCTGATTGCAAGTGTGAATTCTGTGGATGAGACGATCATTGGGCCCGATAGGCTCCGGATCGGGGCCTCGTCACTGGTTGACGATTTGATCGGTGGTGGGCTCGGCAGGAATTGAACCTGCGATCTTCGCCGTGTGAAGGCGACGTCATAACCCCTAGACCACGAGCCCTTTTTCCGCCCAGCGGTCAAGTGCGGATAAGATTGATGCGGGGCGTGCCATACCTCCGCCGGAGTCAAAAGTATCCTAGGGGTCGGAAAAGCGTGGCAGGAAGGATGGATGTAAGCGTACTGCGGGAAAAGGAGACTTGGCAGGCGTTCGTCTTGGGGGCCGTGCTTTTCTGCATCATAGCATATACTTCTCTTGGGATATTCGGTTTTTCCTCTTCCCTATACGGGGTCTCCGAGGAAGTCAATGAGGTCCCCGACTTCGAAGTCAAGTCATTGAATAGAACGGGGATAGACGATGAATTGTCTGACGAAAATGGAAATGTCAGGCTCTCGGAACTCCGTGGAAAGATCGTGGTCCTGGATTTCATGTCAATAGATTGTGCGAATTGCCACTACGTGCAGAAGCATATCGAGGACAACTATGATTCTTGGAAGTCGATTAACGGCTCCCATCAAGTGGTAGTTGTTTCTGTTGCGTCCTGGTACGGTTTCGACACTTTCGAGATGATCAATGAGACCTTTGGCGAGAGTGACTCCGATAGGCACATGAGGTGGCCTGTGGTGAATGGCGCAAATGATGCCATAATCCTTGATGACGGGTCGAGAGGAGATCTGGTCGAATACTACTCTGCGCAGGTCCTTCCACTCGCTCTGGTTATCGATCACGAAGGTTTTGTTGTTGCCAAGGAGGGCACTGGAACGCCCCTTGACAACTGGGGATCATTCGACAACGCAATTCTGAGGGCCAGTAATGGGGACGCGGGGGATCTACGCTTTGGCGTTGAAAAGACGGACAGCTCCTTCTTCGGGGTTTTCATTGTTGGGCTTTTCCTGGGGTTCCTAGTTTACTTCTCCCCCTGCGCGTTCCCCGTGCTTCCATCCTACATCAGCTACTACCTCAACCTTGGAATGAGGGGGGACGAGCTTCTTGAATCCGGGAAGGGCGAGGTTGGCGTCCCTAGTTCCCTCGAGGCCGGATCACTGGCGGCATTGGGCCAGTTGTCCTTCTTCGTAGTTGTGGGAATAGTTATCCTCGTACTGGGAAGCTTGTTTGACCTGTCGGGGTTNCTCANNCAATTCGCTGTCGGGATTTCCCTCATTCTCGTTCTTCTTGGGGCGATGTTACTGCTTGGATGGACCTCAAGGATGCTTTCTTGGGTCCAAGACTCGCTTGACAGGTACCAGACTGATGATGCCACTGAGAGGTACAGCCCTCGTTTTGACATGTTCCTCTGGGGAATCGGCTACAGTGCGGCGTCTGTTGACTGCACCGCTGCTGCTGTCTTTCCTTTCGTCGCATGGCTGGCCATATTGGGACAGGGAGCCTTGGTCATGGGGATGTCGGGCCTGGTTCTGTCGGCCTCCTTGCTCATGATTTCAGTGACGGTTCTGGTGGGTATGGGAAGAAGCGCTATGATCGATAGGCTGAGGAAGTCTGCTGCGGTCGTTAAGGCCACTGGTGCGTGGATGATGATGTTCGCTGGACTGGGATTGTTCGCCTACCTGACTCAGCCAGACTTGGTTTCCTCGATTCTGGGCTAGCCATCTGCAATTGGCTGTAGCATTTCCTCGACCACCGGTTCCACGGCATTCCAGATTTTATCGTGAACCTGCTCGACGGTTAACCTAGTGGGGATCAACGTAGCTCCCAGCTTCTTCCCCTCTGCCTGGAATGCCTGGCGAAGGGTCTTCTGGTACTGAAGGAACGAAGAGGTGATGGAGTTGGAGAGTGCGAGGTCCATGCCCGCTTCAAAGTGGTTCAGTGCCTCGAGCCTCTCACCGAACATTATGCGGTTGAGAAGTCGCCTTGGTCCGGCATGCAGCACCACTAATGCATCTGGTTCGGGTATGGAGGAATAAAGGGACTTTATCCACTCCCCATCGCCNCCACGTACCTCCTCTCTAATCNTCGGGGTTAGTGTGTAACGGTCGGCGATTACGACGAAACCGGCACTCAGAAGTGGTTCTGCTTCGTGCTTGATCTGGTCATGGAGGTCTGTTGCATAGAGAAGTGACCTCGTCCTCCAATTCAACTGATGTATGTCAGTGGTGTGGGATTTTACTAGAGCGCCCATCAAATCGGACCTAGCTAGTCCTATTGTGTGCGTGGCTATGCCATGCGCCTTGAGCCTAGCAGACAGCAGTCTTGCGTGAATCGTCCTTCCAACGTGGTCCGGCCCTTCGATCACAATTAGCTTGCCCGGTAGTGTCATTCTTCCTCCNCCCCTCCAGAGTAGGTCAGCCAGTCGATATCCGACTCGCTGAGGTTCTGGGCGAAGCGGTCTGATTGGNCAATGACTTGAACGGACGAGAGATCGATGTTTTCCTCGAATACATNCCTGACCCTCGACTGCACCTCTGATACCGTGCCAATTGCGTCCAGGCGCGTTATCCTTCCATTTTTCACCAAGTCAGAATAGATCTCAGAAACCCTCCCTTGGAATATTCGGTATGACTCGAATGGGTCGGTTGTCCATCCCATGTCCATTCCGGCCTCGTAGAACTTCAGCTTTGGCCTGCCCCGGGCGATCCTGTCGAAACTCACGTCCACTGGGACATCGAAGTACAGTGTGAGGTCCGGTTCGCGTGCGAAGGCGTAGGTCGCTTCGATGGTGTCCAAGGGGACGTCGCGAGAGCCGTCCCTCGCCATTGCAGTGTACTTGTAACGATCGCAGATCACTATTCCCCCTATCTCGAGGACCGGTTCGATCTGTCTGGCCCACCTATCGGCAAAGTCGGCTGCGTGGACCATGTGGAATGTTATGGGGAGCAGTCGCCGTGAGTTCTTTCCTATCTTTGTGGCTTCTTTTACGATCTTGCTGGAGTTCCACTCCGTATGGTAGACTGGTAGCCCCTTGGCCCTCAGCCAATGGTACAGGAGCTTGGCTTGCGTGCTCTTCCCCGATCCGTCCATTCCCTCTACGGCAATCAGGATNCCCTTCTTCGTCAATCAATCACCATCCCCATAACGCTCAAGGAGCAAGTTCGGGGCAAGGCTGGGGCATATTAGGCTGTGGTTCGGCGAAAAACGAATAGAAACATCAATTGTTCTCCGATTTCTCCCCGTGCCATGGATTTCTTGGCCCTAGCCTTCGTTGGCGCCTTCTTGGCCGCGGCCCTGACCGTCCCCGCTGGCTTCGGGTTGTCGACTATGCTCACTCCGATAGTTCTNCTGATGATGGGCCCTCACGAGGCAGTGGCAGTGGTCGCAGTGGTGCATGGGGCGCACAATGCAGGGAAGTTCCTGGCCCTTAGGGACAGCGTCGACTTCTCCGCTTTCAGGCACTACGGCGTCTGGCTCGTGGTGGGTGCGGTCATTGGGGCCGCTTTGCAGAGCAAGGTCCCACAGGACCCCCTCCTCGCCCTGATAGGTGCCTTCCTCATCCTCCTGCCCCTGCTGACCCTAAGCGAGTCGTGGACGGGGATTAGGATCCCGGAGGCAAACGACCGGATAGGCGGGTT
>PBUX01000036.1 GCA_002728565.1 Methanobacteriota archaeon
GGCCGATATCAGGTGGGAGCAACAGGGGGTTCNGCACATGGGGGAGCATCCCCCCCTGTTAACTCCGCAGGGTCCGGGTGTCCCCCGGGCCCGAAGGCCCGGGATTCCCCGGGTAGAAGACTCCGGAACTTCATGCTCTTCCTTTGTCATTTNCCGACTCATGATGGATCTCCCCATCTTTTGCCGTCTCCGCTTCTGGTCCTGCCTCTCGACGTTTCCTTCCACGATTCGATACGGGCTTCTCCACAGGTCTCCCTGCCCTCGTTGCCCAAGTGTTTCCCTTAGTTTCCATCCCCTTCCTTGCGTCCGGTTCTTTTCACTTCGTTTCCCACTTTGCCGCGACCCAGATTCATTCTCATCATCCTACGCGCGTGTATCTCCGCAGCTCCAAACTCGCTGTCCCCTTCCTTGCGTCCGGTTTTTCCGATTTTTTNGCTGCTGCCTTCACGTCCAAAATACGCTCCAGCTTTGTCCCCGATCTTCTTTCGAATCACGGTTTCACCACCCCNGTTTNGGGGTTCGGTTTTGTGGCCCGCGAGTCGCGCCGAAGCGCCCTCACACCACTCCACCGGAGCGGCAAAGAACACAGGGTNGGGACCGGCTCATAAACATTTCGCGAAATATGGCGCAGTTCACTGGAAATGAAGGTCTGAAATAGACTATTTCCACTGCAATTTATTATCGGCGTAGATTTCTAATCTTCCTTCTTAGCAATACGTCATCTTTTGACATTGAACCAATTTCATTGNCNNGATTCAACCTACGTGAAANAACGCTTCTTTCAAAAATGTAAATTCCACCATCATCATCGCCGAGAGCAAAAAAATCGGCTGAACTGAAGNANACTCGAATTCTGTATTGATGATCCAGACTCAACTCAATTGATCCACCTGACATTTCAATCAGCGATACAACAGCTTTGTCAGACCAGGAACATGCCCAGAGGGACTCTCCCTCTAGGGGGGAAGGTCCCGATTTTATCCAGTCTACAGTTCCTATGCACATCACCTGCCACATCATGTCATTATCATGACAAATTATCTCGCCAGTATCCGTTCCAACCATCAGCCCATCGTTAATTTCAATCGAATTGATCGCTGAAGAAGCTAGATCGAATTGATGGACTTCCCTATTTCCAATCTCACTTACTCCTCCATCACTGTGGCCCAAATAAATCGAACAATCTTCGGATAAAACTCCAACAGTGACTGGACTTGAGTTTCCAATTTTTTTGTATACTACANCGTTTTCCTGAGAGACTTCAGCAAATCCACANCTAGGCCTGCTGAGGCCAATGGTCGCTACCTTTTCATTCGCTGCCAATGACCAAGCTCTACCNTCTATATCCCATCTATCAGAAANCTTACCATCATAGCCAANTCTCCATACCACACCGTCAACGTAGTCTTGGAGTTCGAAATTATAAATTGAAGAAGTGGCCCATAGGGCCCTATCAGTCAGGAAAATTAGATCACTGGATCCTTCAAGATTTATGCTCCAAAAGATCTCTCCAGTCACTAGATCAGCAGAATGAATCTTGTCCGACTCGGCGAGGAAAATTAAACCCCTATCGGATTCAATGGAAATACAAGGTCCACCCAATGCAAGTCTCCAAATCTCTCTCCCATCTGAAATGTTCCAACATACAACAATCCCATTCCGTGAACCAGCAACNAGCCTNCCATCNGNAATTCTCAATAGCGTACATTCATTTCCAATATTCCGAATTAGTGAAGCAAAGCTCTCTAATTCTGGATTATTCATTTCACTCACATTCAAAATATTTGAGAACCAGCAATCACAATCATAGATCGTATAGTCGCTTAAGCTTTGAACTCAAGTATCTATTAAATGCCTCTGGTGAAGGGGGACTGCCGGTTGCCTCCTCAATTAGCTCAGCTGGTTTCAGGACGCTTCCTCTTTGATGCACGNTTNTTCTCATCCANGTCAATAATGGTAAAAANTCTCCATTNGNAATCTGCTCATCATGATTTGGAAGATCTTCTCTAGCNGCCTCTAGTAATTGGGCAGCATATAGATTCCCGAGAGTATAGGTGGGAAAGTATCCAAATGCCCCCATTGACCAATGGATGTCTTGTAGAACTCCAAGTGCTCTGTTCGGGGACCTGATTCCNAGNAATTCTTCGTACATGTCATCCCAGGCATCAGGNAGCTCGTCAACTTCTAGCTCNCCTCCAATTAGCNGNTTTTCAATTTCGTATCTTATCATGATATGTAGATTGTAAGTGGCCTCATCAGCNTCCACTCTAATTAGGCTCGGCTCAACAAGATTAACTGCCTTCCACAATTGCTCAGAACTAATTCCTTCCATATTTTCGGGGAAGCTCCTCTGCCAAAGAGGAAGTGCCCATTCACAGAACTCTCTCGATCTGCCGACTTGATTTTCCCACAACCTGCTTTGGCTTTCGTGAATTCCAAGGCCATTCGCTTCTCCAGCAGGCTGAAAATCCAAATCCCTGCGCCTACCTTGTTCATATGTTNCATGTCCAGTTTCATGCATAGAACCGTAAAGAGAGCCAAATGGGTCATTCTCATTATACCGAGTCGTCCAGCGAACATCATCAGGATTAGGGCCGCCACAAAATGGATGAGTCGATGAGTCCCTCCTACCTGCATCAAAATCGAAACCGATAGATTCAGAGACACTTTGACTCAATGCCTCCTGCCCATTCTGTGGCCAGTCTGCAGTTTCAACCCATGCAATGTCGGGTCGCTCACAATTCTCCGAGATCTCACCAATCAGTGGAACAACTTCATTCCTCAGACCTTCAAAAAGAGGGTCTACTCTGGAAACAGTTAACCCGGTTTCATAGAGGTCCAACAACGCATCATATCGAAGTTTTTCATAACCAAGATAATCCGCCTTCTTGCGAGCTATATCGATAGATTTCTCCAGGTCATCTCTGAACAAAGAAAAGTCATCCTTTGCACGGGCCTCAGCCCANGAAAATTGCGCTCTTGAGCGATGCTTTGCCATCTCCTCAACAAACTCAGATGGCATTCTAGTCGCTCTGTCGAAAGACTCTCTAGCAAGCCTGATGTTCGCTAACTTTACTTCATCACTCATTTCTTCTTGCTCTAGTTCCGACAGCAAATCACCTATCTTTGGATCTACCAGTCTTTCGTGCCCGGTCTTTGAAATCCAAGCCAAATGTTCGGATCGAAGCTCTGCTGCNTTTGGGGGCATCAGAACCTCCTGGTCCCAACTCATTAGGCCACCGATTTGTTGAATCACGTCAATGTCCTTTAGCCTTCCAAGTAACTCNCCATATGCGTCCATGGAGCTCCGAGTCCAANCATACGGACATATGTTACGGCTTCTCGCGACTTAGACTTCGACGCCCATCAAATCTCGGAGCGCGATCCCTATTCCAAAAGAAATAATGCTGACTATNACAAGAATGGCAGACATCTCGAAAAAGCGACTCTTGAATGAAACCTCNTCTACTACAGAAATATAGAAGTTGAAAAATCCAATAATTATTATGCCNATGACAAAAGTACACATGAGGGCAATTGAATGCCCCTCCATCCCCGAAAAACTGGTATTNGTGGCGTGAATAATCAAGTAAGGAGAGATAAGAAGTAATACAGTAGCGAAATAAGAAATCCATGTGTAAATTGCTGCCTTAACCGCAGACTCGCTTTTGTTCTCTGCGCGCGAAGAAAGATATTCTGAGGCCCCCATGCTAAATGCGGCCGAGACACCAGTCACCAAACCTGCAACAGATACCAGCCTCAGGTCTTGGAGTGCAAATGTAAGCCCTGCTAGTGCACCAGTCAGCTCGACCAANGCATCCGACATGCCCAAGACAACGCTTCCAGAATAGCGAAGTCTCTCTTCNTCAAGCATCTCAATCATCTTCCTTTCATGCTCATCCTCTTCCAAAGCAATTTCCTCTAGACCCAATCNTCGGTACTCATCTGATNCCCCTTTTTCCAAATTCTCCATCATCTTGACAGAGAATGTGAAACCCAGAATTTTTGCAAGAAATAGCTGAAACCANACTCTCCAGAAACTTATTCCAACTTCTCTACCAGTAATTTTTGAGATTGTCATTGCATGCCTTTCCTCTTCCATTGCAATCTCTTCGAGAATGGATTTGTTTCTGGGGTCTGACTCAATCTTTGCGAGCCTCCGNTAAACTTCAGCTTCGGTGACCTCCATCTTCTGCAAACGCAGTAGACGATCCATCCTAGGACTCTCCATCGGTTGCTGTTTCAATGCAGAACTATTGAAATCATCTCATCTTTGTTCAAATATTCCTTGATTTTTTACAAATCTGATATGNAAAATCGCAAAACAAACACTTCATGACATGTGNCTATTGAGCCATGAATCCATCTCTGCCTTCGGCCTAGCACCTGTAGCCCTGTCAACCAGCTCGCCATCTTTGAATAGCAGTAATGCAGGTATACCTCGGATGCCATATTTTCCCGATGTCATTGGATTGACATCTGTGTTTACCTTTGCAATGGTAATTTCTCTCTCACCGGCAATTTGTGTTAGGACCGGNCCAACCATTCTACAAGGTCCGCACCATGGTGCCCAGAAATCAACAAGGACCCACTCATCACTCTTCGTAACTACATCAAAATCTGAATCGTTTGCATCGACAACCTTGCCCATTTAANCACCAGTCGCTTCGAATAATTTACACTCTATGAACATGTGCTTTGAATTCATTTTCCCCATGGAAGGGATTGAGAACCTAACCGTGCTCGGAAAAACGAGAAGGCATGGAGATCACACCCAGTATTTTGACCGCGGACTTTTGTAAATTGGGCACGAAGCTCGATGAGGCNGTAGAAGCAGGAATTAATTGGATTCACATGGATGTAATGGATGGCAACTGGGTAGTTAACAGAACAATTACTTTTGGACCAGCGTTAATCAAATCAGTCCGTGAGAGGCTAGGGCCAGATGTTTTCATCGATTGCCACCTAATGATTACAAATGCTGAAGAAACTTGGAATCAATACGTAGATGCAGGAGTTGACATGGTCATTGCACATCTAGAGGCCGTCGAAGATTTCCCGTCCCTAATCTCGCAGCTCCATGAGGCAGGAGTCCAAGCAGGATGCGTGATAAACCCCTCAACCCCAGCAGACAAAGTGATTGAAATGTTACATGATCTTGATCTTGTCTTAGTGATGTCCGTAGTACCTGGAAAGGGAGGACAATCGTTTATTCCGGAAGTAGAGGGGAAGGTTAAGGATCTAAGGTCCGCCATAGATTTGCAGATTTCCTCTGGTGGCAGAAAAACGAAGTTGATGATAGATGGTGGCATAAAGGATCACAATGCGCTTATGGTAAGTAACTGGGGCATCGACATAGCTGTTGTAGGATCTGGACTAATTAACGAAACAGGGACAATTAAAGAGAACCTTGCCAGTATCAACAAATCTCTAGAANACGAAAGTTGAACATATTCAANAATCAATACCTNGGCCAAAGCTCATGGTCAGCGAAGAGTGGATTGCAGATGAAGTTCGGAGCGTTGTTCCAGATGCTCAAGTGCAGGCTACCGATCTACATGGCAGTGGNGATCATTTCCANGTAAGGGTGATTTCAGAGAAATTTGNNGGAATCATGCCNTTGCAAAGGCAGAAGCCAATATTGAATCACTTCAAGCAGTATATCGCCTCAAATAAAGTTCACGCGCTNGATCTGAAGTGCATGACCCCAGAACAAGCANAATCATCNGGAAATACTGAATTTGACCCCCATGGTCAAGAAGCAGANTTCTTTGGGGTGCACATAAGAAGGCCAGGAAGGAAGTGAAAGAATGCCAGAGTTCAATTGGACCCCAGAAGAACTNCAAGAGATAGTGGAATCAAATAGGCTGGTTTTGTTNATGAAAGGNACACCAGAACAACCAATGTGCGGCTTCAGCAACAGGGCAGCAACGGTTTTGCAGCAATTAGACGAACCCTTCGCCAGTGTAAATGTACTATCGGATCCCAGGGCGATTCCCTCAGTCTGCGCTTGGTCCGACTTTCCCACAATGCCTCAGATATTCGTCAATGGGGAGCTAATTGGAGGCTCTGATATAGCCCTTGAATTGTTCCAGAGCGGCGATCTACAGGGCATGCTAGCCAATGGTGGAGAAGAGTGAGGTCTCGTAATGACCTCGGTCAGCGAAGACCGCAGGACAATGGCAATCGCTTTGTCAGGGGCCGTGACAATTTCCTTTGCACCGCTACTGTATAGCATGTCTGATACCAACCCTCTAACAGGCGCCTTTTTCCGAATGGCTTATGCGATACCATTCCTAGTAATCATTGCTTATTATTTTAGGAAAAAGGACCATAGAGATAGAAAATCTAGATCCATCGCTGTTGNTGCAGGAGTTTTGCTGGCAATCGATTTTCTCGGCTATCATTCAGCAATAGATTATGTTGGTACNGGGATAGCTACAATGGTCGGAAACTCGCAAGTGATTATTGTCACATTAGTTAGTTGGAAGCTATTCGGTGAGAAGCCAAACAGATCNATCCTTTTTGCGTTGCCTATGGTAATCTTCGGGCTTGTTTTNATTTCNGGCATCTGGGACAACGAACCNTATGGCGAGGACCCAATNAAGGGAGTCATTGGNGGGGTTGTCGCTGCTATCNTTTACTCATCATTTTTGATAGTTTACAGGTATGCAAACAGGGTCAAAGCCCCCTCGCCAAACTTGCAGCTAGATGCCACATTTGGAGCTACAATGGGAATATTTTTTCTCGGACTCCTCCCACTTCGACAAATCGGGATCGAACCTATAGACTTCCATGTTTCGTGGCCAGGTCATGCTTGGCTTCTATTACTGGCCATATCTTGCCAGATTGCTGGGTGGATCGCAATAACTTACGCTCTTCCTAGATTACCAGGTGCGCATACTTCATTCGCCGTTCTGTTACAACCAGTTCTAACGTTTATTTGGGGCGTTATTCTATTGGACGAGAATCCCTCTATCCTACAATCTGCAGGAATGATCCTAATCTTGGTAGCTATAGTAGCAGTTTCAATTTTCGGTGAAGCCAGAAGCGAAAATAAAGCGATATCTACGTAGCGATTTAACTCTAAATCTAGCATTAGCTGCAACATTTAGGGTGTACAGGGCGAGAGATAATAGCGAGGGGATGGGATGCACTCAGCGAGAACCTTTCGTCCTGTACGGTANCANCAGAGGGCAGGAGCTAGTTAATCGTTGTGAACGAAAATTNCGATTACAAATGCGAAAAAACNCTCACTCAACAGTCAGAATCTCCGGNCCNCCTTCAGAAACGAAAACCGTATGTTCAAACTGACCAACAAAGCCACCATCAACATCCCTAAGTGCATGGTACTGCTCTAAAAATCTGATTGATGTAAGCTTCTTGATAAGCGCCCTCCACTTCCTTCTCAACGACTCCTCGTCTTCTTCTGGGAATGGTTTGGATAGTAAGTTGAACGCCCATCTCTCAGCGAATGGAAGGGTGTTGTATCTTTCTTCTATGTACCTAGCCATNGTTGCACCCAGCGGTTTCAATTTGCCCTTCGACAAGGCNTTTCTGATTTTCACATCACCGGTGACCCTGAAGATATTCGAAGAACCCAAGGGTGGGACATTCTCAATCTTACCAGATTTCCCTGTTGTGTTAAATGGCTCAACTGCGTAAACCCCCCCGGCCTCTACCTCTCCTTTGAATCCAGGATTTCCTNTTCCACAGGCAAACATCGGAATTGAAACCCCGGAGTGCAAGCTCCAACGCTCCATCTTGTGACCACAAAGATTGCTAATCGGCTCAAATCCAGCATCTCTTGCTACNTGCTCAGCGGCCTNTCCGACCTGATGCCAAGGTGTTCCTGGATGCATCTTTTCTATTGCAGCGTCTCTAGCNTCTCTNGCGGCTTTAATTTGATCCGTATGCTCCCCACCGTTTCCAACTTCCAGTGTTAGTGCATTATCCCCCAGTGCGCCCTTGATGTGAGAACCAACGTCTAGTTTTACCAAATCCCCTTTGTTGAATATCATCTCACCTTCGAAGCCCTCCGGGGGGCTCAGCTCTGTGTTGGATGTGAAATGGGCAGCGATGTCATTAACACAAATTGTAACTGGGAAAGCTGCCTGCCCCCCATGCCTTCTAATGAATCGCTCAGCCGAATCAATAACGTCAATCCAAGGCTTTCCGGCAACTATCTCACCCTTGATTCCCTCCAGGGTCCTCCTAGCAACATGACCCGCATCCTTCCATTGCTTCAAGTCCTCTTCTGCCACCATGAATATATTTCTCCCGAACTTATCTTACCCTCTCTGACCACCTCAATCGTCGACCGCTCAGATGATTCACAGGCAGTGTGCCATGATATCAAGGTACTGGGTTCACCGCCTGCACATATGGCATCAATTCCAATGACCTGATTTTCTGGTGTCGTCAGAATTTTCGCGGCTTCCATGCAGTCTCTGACTACGGGTTCACCACTGTGATTAGCACTGGTTGCAGTCAAAGGCCCGACCATAGAAATCAACTCTCTGGCTATCGGGTGGGAAACAACCCTGATGGCAACATAACTACCACCAAGCCTCTCATCTAGCCTTTTCTTTGCCTTCAGAATTATCGTAAGCGAACCATCTGGGAAATCCCCAAGAATTAGATGCACGTCCTCGGGCACCTCTACCAGCTCATCAGCCTGAGCAATGCTGGCAACTCCAATACTCACTGGCATGTTCGCTGGCCTCTTCTTCATCTCGAACAAGCCATCCAATGCAGAAGGCATCGGCATGCATCCAAGTGCTGGCTGGGTAGATGTTGGATATACTATGCATTTCCCAGATCTGACCATATTAGCGATTTCTTCCACAATTTCACCTACTTGATGTTTCGACGACTAGCTGGTGGAAGGGAGTTCGCATGAGCAACGATTGTTCCAACTTTCAAGTCTAAGTTAGACTGATGGGTATGCCTTTGGGAGATTCTTGCAAGTTCATACGCCCCGATAATTATGTTCAGAATTGGAAGCATGTAGAGCAATTTCCCCAAGGCCCTTGTATCCCACATTTTGCTGGTAACCCCCGAGCCATCTTCGCAGACTATCGCTATTCCAAACATTCTCTGCCCCAATGATCTTGAGAAGACAACTCCTGTTATCCTCCAGTATAACCAATGGCTCGCCAATAGGACCATTGAGTATGCTAGGGAATGGTGGAAATCACTGGAGACCCACATAGTGATGTTCCATGCATTTCGAATCATAGACCTAGTCAGTACCATCAATATGGTGGTAACAATAATTACATCAACTGAGAAAGAAGCAACTCTTCTGGTTCCCGAAGACAGTATTGCACCATCTGGTACTGACCAATGACCTTCCTTCTCAGCGACGATCGCCTTGGCTAAGTTCCCTCCCCGTTGTATTGAGATGGGTGAGTCGTGATTTGCCATAATATCCCTCAGGCAGTTCCTAGTAGGTGCCAAGCCTCCAGATTCCTGCTTTTAATGTGCTCTAGCCACTTCCTCCATTCCTCATCAATCCTCAAAGTCTCAGGATCACCGACAACAATCAAACCCCTTTTCGCCCTAGTTAGAGCTACATTCAGTCTCCTTGAGTCCGATAAAAAACCCACATTTCCTTCTCTGTTCGAACGTACACAAGAGAAGATAATCACCTCTTTCTCTCTTCCCTGATAACCATCCACAGTTCTAACCTCAACACTTGACAACCTATCTGGAATATTGTCCTTTATCGCTCTTACTTGACCCGCATATGGAGTAATAATTCCTACTTCCTCGATATCAATTTCGCCTCCATCTATGAGATCGATTAGGATTTTTACAACCCAAGATGCCTCAGTTTGGTTTTCCTTCGATGCCTCATCGGGCGAAAGGACCTCCCCGCCCTCCACAGGGAGGAATGCGATAGGATTCTCCCAGTCAGGCCAAAGTACCCCTGTTGGGCTAGGCCTGTCTGATGTAGTAACGCCATCAACTAGCTCCCCGTCATAAAATTGGGCATTGGGGAACTCTGCAATTCCCGGATGCATCCTATATTGGCGAGTTAACATAATCGGCTCTATCCCCATTTCAATCAATCTCTCGAACAAAGACCGACCAAGTCCACCTTGTTCCGCTCTTCGGGAAATTACCGTCGGAGGAAGCTGCTTGTGATCTCCAATTAACACCACCTGGCGAGACCCCTTGGAAAGTGGAACTAGAGTTGACGGCTCAGTTGCCTGAGTGGCCTCGTCAATCAACACTCGAGTGAATCTCCTGCCATCAAGCAGCTCATGACCAGAACCAATGCATGTACAACAAAGGACTTGGGCGCTATCTAGTATGCTATCTCTGATTTGCGCCTCAATCCTTCGAGCTTCTTTCCATCCCAGGCTTAGGTCACGATGAGCAAGACCTCTTTCTCTACCCTTCTTGCCCTTAATCCTCCTGCTAAGGATCTCATTTCTATTTCTTACATCATCCAAGTCTCTTTTCAATGGATGCGAATCCATTCTCGCCTCCATAGTGGCTTCTCTGAGTCCCTCCCTTACCTTTACTGGCTGACCAAGTCTTAATGCAGCTATTCCTCTCTGCAGCAACCCTTCAAGGAGATTATCAACTGCAACGTTAGAATCAGCGACAGCTAGGACGCCCCCTGTTCCTTGCTTTGCCCACCCTTCCAGAACTCTTACCGCAGTATGCGTCTTACCAGTACCAGGGGGTCCTTGAATCAAAGTAACCCTTCTATTCATGGAGCATTCCGCTGCAAACCTCTGTTTCTTGTTCATGTCACTTGGAAGAATAATTTGTTGTTGCTTAACTCCTCCGAATTGAGGAACTAGCGAAGCGGTCCCCGGNGGATCGTGGATATTGCCCAATAGCAGGTCACGTAGGGGAAAACCCCCCTCTTCTTCGAAAAATGAATTCAGCGCATCCCTCATCCTATCGTGTGCAACCCTATTTGCACCCCTGTCCATCCTCCATTTGCCCTTNCTCAAATCCGATGGGATTTCGGGAATTACTATTCTAATCGATTTTCTTCCGCTATTGGCGACTATGGCTTCATGGGGCTTCTCACTTAGAGGGTTATTTCTACTCAATGTAATTATGTCCCCCTGTCTAAATCGGTGACTTCCAAAACCATCTCCTNCACCGCTTCGTAATTTTACTACCCTTTGNCCGAAAAGCCAACCNTCGGGCTTAGCCAAAAGGCCGAAAAGAGCCACTCCATTCGATCTAAGCTTGGCGTCAGACCAGTTTCTCAATCGGTCTTCGTTCATTTTCAACTCGTCATCCAGCTCCCAGCCAATTAATCGAAGGTACACTTCGTGATGCTCTTGGCTTCTGTTGAACCTAGAAGGAATTGGAACTCCCGTGTCAACCACGTTCAACCGTCCAGCAGCTAAGATATCACGATTACTGGCCAGATTCCTGAAATGAATCAACTACCCTAGCTCGCGTGAGAATTATACGCTCATCTTCCTCGAAGAGACTGTCTTAGGGAGGGCTCNGCATCGTTTTTGACAAATTCAAATCGTGGATTAACAAACAAAATGGCGCAGTAATCTGCCCCTCTTGCCAGCACTCGAATGCAGAGGGATCAAGCATTTGTGTTCGCTGTTACTATCAGATAGACAAACCTGCCTTCGACCAAAAACCTACCATGGAGAATTCCGAATCTACAGACCTCCTCGATTTACTAGCTAGTGAGATCGAGGAATCAGACTCCGAAGAAGCGATGCCAGCTTCTTTCTCTATGGATGATGTTACAGTAGAGGTCGCCCAGTATGCTGACGATGACAAAGTTACATTAAACCAATCTTCCAACATAGAGTCACTTCTGCCAAGACCATCCCAGGAGCCCGAAGAAATTTATGAGCTCACAGAGGACGACGTTCCATCATATGTCAACAAGTTTGAGGTTCCAAAAACAGCAGAAGCTCCGATGGAAATAGAAGAGCCATCAGCAAAGCCAATTGAGCTCGTGCAACCTACTGCAGAGACACCAAAATCAGTAGAAGTCGTATCTGCCAGTGACGTGCCAGACCCTATTGAGTGGGCAAATCAATCAGAAACCACTTCTACTTCGGATCCAGCAGATTTTGATGGAGATGGAAAGGTAGACGAGTTCGAGGCAGCNTTCGCCCAGAGAAGTGCNNCCAGCCCCTCTCCCCCACCANCTGCTTCGNAGGGTCAAGAAGATACAACACCTGTCCCGAGTGCACCACAANTAAGCTCGATCCCAACTCTACANTCTCACACAATTGAAACAGAAAATCAAAACGGTAGCAANAATGTNCAAGATNCTATCGAATTGCAATCTTTGAATGGGNCGCCTCATCCAGATACCCTTTTCCAAGTTGGNGAAAATGCACAATTCTGGCCATGGGTCCAGCAGGACGAATGGTCACCCAGTGAGATTAAGCAACAGCTACTTGCCTCAATGAAGGCGGCAAAGGAGCAGAACTTAGCTGAAGCAACGGTCCTGTTGGACGATCTAGGGCCTCATCTTGGGAATAAGACCCAACTGTTGTATTCAGTCAGCCGACTCCTTATTGCCATTGGAAGGCCGCAAGATGCACAAAATATGATTGATAAGGCGTCACAGCAGTACCCTAATGATGCAAACGTTTCCCTTGCAAGGCAGAAAATGGTTTCTTAAACCAGTGTCTCATAGAGTGATTTGATGCGTAACAGCCTTACTCAAAGCCCAGTGCAGAGGCGAGCTACGTCCACAATCGCTGTCGATGACTTAATTCTACTTAGGCCACTATCTTGTGCGCACTTAACAGGAGTAGTTGAGGCCTTCGAGGAGACCTGGCCAGAAGTCATCAGGGCAATGCCATGGATCAACCCAGATATTGACATCAAGCCACAAATCANAGATTTTATTGAGGATACAGAGAGAAAGGGAAGATCGGGCATTATNCACCATTGGTCTATAGTTAGAAAATGGGACGAAGAAATTCTGGGTTTAATNGGATTTGACAGAGTTACCAGATCGAAGGAAGCTAATTGGAATCTTGGATATTGGGTCAGAAGCTCAGAGCAGCAGCATGGCATAGCAAGAAAAGCNATAGATGCCGTGCTATGCTGGTTAGGNCAATCGGATGATATTGTTGTTGAGTTGAAGGTAGATCCAAAGAATTCACCAGGAATAAAGACTGTAGATCGAACGATCAGCAAATGGGGTGGAAATAGAAGGGCATCAGCCGATTCATCCATTACTGTTGCCGGAGTTCGAACAACCCACCAGTGCCATACAATTGCAGTAGGGCCCAAATTGAGCAGANAAATGTCGAAATGACCCAAACGACCATTGAAAAAACCCTCCACGGCTCGTCGTATTGCCCTAAGGGGTGGATGTGATGCTATGCCTCCCGTAGATCCAAGACAGAAATTACCTGACTCAGATCCTGAGGAGACAGATGAGTGGCTGGAATCACTTAGATCAGTCGCCTTGCACCAAGGTCAACAAAGGGCCAGGATCATTCTTCACGAGCTGATGGCAGAGGCGAAATCTCTNGGTATCCCCATTACTGAGCCTTCTAGATCACCTTATGTTAATTCCGTGGCACTGGAGCAACAACCTCCTTATCCCGGGGATATTGAGAAGGAAATGAGAATACAGAATGCGATTTTATGGAATGCCGCGGTTATGGTTTCCGATGCAAATAGACGTCTGGATGGTATTGGTGGCCACATTTCCACTTATTCTTCCAGCTCGACCCTCTATGAAGTCGGTTTCAATCATATTTTTCGAGGGAAAAACCACAATGGAATCGGAGATGCCGTATATGTGCAGGGCCATGCAAGCCCGGGNGTGTATGCCCGAGCACTTCTTGAAGGTAGGATATCTAGTGAACAGGCTTCGTTTTTTAGACAGGAGGCATTCGTCGATGGNCTATCCTCGTACCCANATCCTCGACTAATGCCAGATTTCTGGGAATACCCTACAGTTTCAATGGGGCTCGGACCACTTGGAGCNGTAATGCAAGCAAGATTTTGGAAGTATCTTCACAATAGGGGATTGGCCGACACATCGGAAAGTAGGGTNTTTGCCTTTCTCGGAGACGGTGAGATGGATGAGCCAGAAGCCATCGCTTCCATTGCAGTAGCTGGAAGGGAGAGACTCGACAATCTCGTTGTCATAGTAAATTGTAATCTGCAGCGCTTGGATGGCCCAGTTAGAGGAAACTCAAACATNATCCAAGANCTAGAGGGACTATACAGCGGCGCTGGATGGAANGTCATTAAGGTAATTTGGAGCTCAGGATGGGACCAACTGCTAGAACGTGATTTTGATGGCGGGNTNCTGTCCAGACTTGAAGAAATTCCAGATGGGGACTGGCAACGCCTTAGTACCNTGNCACCTCCNGANTTCCGAACAGAATTCTTCTCTTCGGATCAGTCAATGATTGATCTGGGGGCTTCCCTTTCAGATGAGGATATTCAGAAGCTCACCAGGGGTGGTCACGATCCAATCAAGGTCCACTCTGCATACAAAGCTGCGCTGGCCTCCGATGGACCCTCAGTCATCCTAGCTCACACAGTTAAGGGATGGGGAATAGATTCCTTCGAGGGGAGGAATTCTACACACAATAAGAAAAAGATGACCTTCCAGGACCTCGTTGCATATCGNGATGCTCTTGAGATNCCAATATCCGACTCAAGCCTTGAGNCCAATCCATTCTATCTTCTTGAAGAAGAATCTGATGAGAAAGAATATCTCATCAATCGAAGAAACGAGCTCGGAGGCTCACTTCCATCTAGAAAACCATTGAAAATCAGCTTTGACTTGCCTTCAGAAGACACATTCTCCTCCTTTGACCAGGGTACACCTCAAGGTCAAGAGGTCTCAACGACTATGGCGTTTGTTAGGTTATTGAGAGATCTAATGAAATCAGGAATAGGAGAAAGAATAGTGCCGATAATTCCTGACGAGGGTAGAACTTTTGGCATGGATCCGCTGTTCAGCGAGTTTGAAATTTTTGCATCTCAAGGGCAGCATTATACTCCGGTTGATCATTCAATGCTGCTAAAGTACAAGGAATCCAAGTCCGGGCAAGTCCTTCAGGAAGGGATTTCGGAAGCCGGNGCAATCGCTTCTTGGATAGCCAGTGCGACTTCATACTCTCACGCTCAATCTCCAACACTGCCATTTTACACATTTTACTCAATGTTNGGCTTCCAGAGGATCGGGGATCAGATTTGGAGCGCAGCCGATGCTAGAGCACGAGGTTTCCTAATGGGNGCGACTGCAGGTAGGACTACACTGAATGGAGAAGGGCTCCAGCATCAGGATGGGCACAGCTTACTCATGGCNTCAACTGTCCCACATTGTAGGGCATGGGATCCTGCTTACGCATACGAGATTGCCGCCATAATCAAGCACGGAATAGATGAAATGTGGGGCCAAAATTTGGATGTGTTCCACTATTTAATGCTGTACAACGAGAATCAACAGCAGATGCCAAAACCAGAAGNCTGCGATCAAGGGATAATTAGTGGAGCCTATCTTCTGGAAGAAGTCGGNGATGATGGCCCCATAGTGAGACTACTCGGGTCAGGTCCGATACTAATGTATGTCAGAGAGGCCGCACAAGCACTCTGGTCTGATTTTGGAATAAAATCCCAAGTTTGGTCAGTCACTTCCTATGGAGAGCTAAGAAGAAAGGGCCTAGAAGCAGAGAGAAACACACGATTCGACCCACAAAAACCCGCCAGCTCATATGTGACGGATTGCTTTGGAGATGATACACCGACAATAGCCGCATCTGATTATATCTCAGCAGTCCCAGAAATGATTCAGAGGTGGGTAGGTGGGCGGTTTGTGGTCCTCGGTACTGATGGATTTGGGAGATCAGATACCCGGGAAGCCCTCCGTTCCTTCTTCGAAATCGACACCAAGAGCATAATTTTAGCTTCAATATCGGCATTAGAGCAGGATGGAGTATTGAAAACAGGCTCGGTAGCAGATGCGACNAAATCTCTGAATCTCACTTCTGAAAGACTAGACAAGACAGAGTGATTTAATGGGCCGAATAGCAAGCTCGTTCAGATTTGTTGCTAGGTGGCTACCTTGGATTTCCTCGGGAGCGGCATCAGCATACAGGAAGCTCCCAGAGAANTCAAAGTCCGACATCAAGGATATCGCCAAGGATCCCGATAGATGGAAGAAATCTATTGAGAAGGCGTGGGATTCTTCCAAGATTGGTGCAGATCAATTTAAGGAGACATCCAGGATACTATCGGATATTTTGATCGGGAGAAAAGTCAGCAAAAAGGACAGGATATCCGCACGAGATAACCTAGCAAAACTCAGCATTATCGTCCCACCTCTGAGAGTTTTCATGATCCCAGGGAGCCAAGTTCTTCTTGGAATAATGGCTAGGGTCACGCCATGGCGCTTGATTCCCGATGACTGGATACCGGTAGCCTCCTTGAAGAAAGTAAGAGAAAATGGGAAAGAACTCTCTTTGGAGAAAGAGAGCTTCCTTGTTAGTCGTCTACTGGGAAGATGAACGATCAAATCCAGTAGTGGCGATGTTGGCCAAGAAGTAGTTGTTCACCAGAACCTCGCCTAAACTTATCCANTCCGGAATTGTNCCTCCAAATGTATCATATCTATGACCAGGAATCANCCTCCAATCAGTGGGGAGTGAGCTAATTATTTCCTTGGCTNTGATCAAGCTACTCTGCTGTGCNGCAGGATCGCCGCCGGGCAGATCAACCCTCCCNGCACTTCTAACAAATAGCAAATCTCCAGCATGATAAACCCCATGACCGTGGAAAGTAACGTGACCAGGTGCATGACCCGGGGAATGAGTGACTTGGAGACTAATGGATCCACTGGCCCATAACAAAGATTCACCTGGCTCGCAACTCCATGTATGTGTGAAGTCAACTTTCNTGAAAACAACATGACCTAGGAGTCCTGGTACNCTAGCCTCCTCGTGCCCCCAGACCTCTATATCCGGAAAAGCCTCAATCATTTTTGGATAACCCGCTGCGTGATCTCNATGAGTGTGGGTGTAAAGAATGTGGGTGGGGGACAAATCCTCCCTATTTAGTGCGTCAATCCATTGCATTGCATCATAAGGGTCAATTATTGCCACAATCCCGTTTNCCCGATCAATGAAAGCAGTATTCATATTCATCAATGGACCCATCTGGGTTATCCAGACCTCTACACCGTCATCCCAGACCGATGTATGGAACTCCCCCTCAGACAACATTGTCGATGCGAACAAGTCTTCAATGAAAGTCGTAATGCTCCTCCATTTTACATTCNAAGGCCGANTAACTNTCTAAAGTCCCAACAAAACGCNAAATCNACNCTCTGATNAATTTGAAAAACGGATGTTTCAAAACCCAATGGCACAACGCAAGCNCGTGGCTCGAATGCCCGCTTCAATCACCCTGNTAGGTGGGCTTTCGCCCGGCTTATTGCTTCTGAAGGGAGACTAAACCCCCTCTGAGGCTCTTTTGGAGTGAGGAAATGNAGTACGATCCGCAAGAATTAGAGCCCCGTTGGCAGAAAAAATGGGCAANCTCACGNGCCTTCGAAGCTAAAATTGATGAATCCAAAACTAAGTTTTACTGCCTCGAGATGTTTCCATACCCATCTGGAAATATGCATATGGGGCATGTGAGGAACTATTCGATAGGCGACGCAATTGCACGATTCCAACGNCTGATGGGNAGAAACGTNCTCTATCCAATGGGTTACGACTCGTTTGGAATGCCAGCAGAGAATGCNGCAAAGAAAGAAGGAGGNCACCCNCATTCTGTGACTCACAGNAATATTGCCAGCATCCGTGCCGATCAAGAGAGAATGGGCTACTCTTACGATTGGAATAGATTCCTTGCAACTTCGGATGTNGAGTACTATAGATGGAATCAGGAAATGTTTCTGACTATGTACGAGAAAGGCTTGGTCGAGAGGAGATCAGCACCAGTAAATTGGTGTNATGATTGCGACACNGTNCTCGCAAATGAACAAGTAAAGAATAATCGCTGCTGGAGGTGCGGACTAGAAGTAATTCAGCGAGATATGGCCCAATGGTTTCTTCGAATGACATTGTATTCAGATGAGCTATTGGACGAGCTTGAGAACATCGCCTTCCCAGAGAACGTTAAGTCAATGCAGCGCAATTGGATTGGNCGGTCACACGGAGCCCACATCAACTTCCAGATAGTTGACTCAGAGCTTACAATTGGAGCATTCACCACCCGTCCAGATACAATTTTCGGCGTAACCTTCCTCACNCTCTCTCCCGACCACCCTCTTTGCGAAGAGATTTGTAGTGGCTCTGAATGGGAAGCNGGNTGGCGAGAACTTCAGGCGGAATGCTCTCTAATGTCAGAGTTCGAGAGAATAAATATGCTAAAGGAAAAGAGAGGGGTATTCCTAGGGCGCTATGCAATAAACCCCATCAATGGCGAAGAGATCCCGATTTATGCAGGAAATTTCGTGGTCGCCTCTTATGGGACTGGCGCTGTAATGGGAGTTCCAGGGCATGACCAGAGAGATTTTGATTTTGCCAGGACTTACGGCCTAGAGATACGCAAGGTCGTACTNCAAAATGAAGATGAAGATCCAAACTCCCCNCNATCTAGCGCATTTGAAGGTGAGGGCATAATGGTAAACTCATCCAATGTTCATTTTGANGGCCTTTCAGGAAAGGATGCGAAAGATGCAGTAATTGCCGAACTAGAAAATTCCGACTCCGGTTTTGGGACCACCGAGTATCGGCTAAAAGATTGGCTACTAAGTAGACAGAGATTCTGGGGAACTCCTATTCCAATGNTGCATTGCGATGAATGCGGCATAGTTCCTGTTCCTCGGGACGATCTTCCGATTTCACTTCCTTTGGATGTCGTCTTTGACGAAGAACAGAGTGGAAATCCACTTTCATCCAATGCTGATTTTGTTAGTGCTACTTGCCCNTCATGTAACGGAAAAGCAATCAGAGAAACTGATACTATGGACACCTTCTTTGACTCATCTTGGTATTTCATGCGCTTTTGTGATGCTAAAAATAACTCAGAACCATTTGATAGATCAGCCGTTGATTATTGGATGGAAGATGGTGTAGATCTGTACATCGGTGGAATTGAGCATGCAGTAATGCANCTTCTTTATGCACGTTTTTTCACCAAATTTACGCGTGATGCCGGGATGAACAAGGTTGGGGAACCTTTCGGAAGATTGGTGTGTCAGGGTATGCTGAATGCTCCCGCCCCATATTGTTCACAATGCAATGCAGAGTATCACGTGGATCATATCGGTGGAAAATGCCCTACTTGCTCCCAGACTCTTGGCTCCCGTTCAGCCAAGATGAGCAAATCACTTGGAAATACAGTTAGTCCAGAGGAAATGGTTTCTAGATTTGGAGCCGATTCAGTCCGGTTGTTCATTCTTTTCGGTGCAAATCCTGAGGCAGGCATGGATTGGTCCGATGATGCCTTGGAGGCCAATCACAAGCAACTCAACTCAATTATCGAGGCCTTTGAGAAATCCCAAACATTTCAAGATTCCACGAGTGAGATAGACGATTGGATTATTGCTAGACTTAGGGTTAATCAGAAGTCATGGATNAAAGCAATGTCTGATGTAAGCCTCAGGGAAGGNGTTATGNTAAGTCACTTTGAGATGTTGGCAGATTGGAATTGGTANATTCGCCGAGGNGGTAAAAGCAGCTCTACTTCAGCTAACTTCTTCAGAGCCTGGATTCCAATGCTAGCCCCNGCGACTCCCCACATTGCAGAAGAATTATGGNAAAATATTGGGGGGGAAGGGATGCTAGCCACTCATGAATTGACGATTTTTGAAGAAGACTCATATGACGAATCTTCCATTTTCAAAGAGAAATACCTGCGCAATTTGATTTCNAGTGGCCGTAATCTGAGAGCACTTGCTGAGAGGCACTCAGAAAGCAAGATTGTTAGNGCTGTAATTCAAACATCACCTTCNTGGAAGACTGAACTAGCNCAAAAGGCATTGGGNCTCAAAGAGGNNGACTTTGATTTCAAAAAAGANGGCCAGNCATATGTNAAGTCACTAGAAATTTTTTCCAATGAAAAAATCAGAGGCGAAATATTCCACANTTGGAANGCATTAACTATGGGGTCNAAAAAGAAACGNGGNAGGGTNCATTCNTGGNCCGACTCAGAAAAGCGCCTAATCTTAGATGACTTTGACGAAACAGAATTCATCAGTTATAATTCGCAATTTNTTGCAGATGCACTGGATCTAGANTCCATTGAAGTTTATGCNGTTGGAAAGGGAGAAGATATTGGCGGAAAGGCCAAACTATCCTTNCCACTCGATCCAGGAATAGCATTCTACTAGGTGGTCCCATTGTCAAAAATAACAGTCNTGTTCGATGATAATTGCGGCAAATGCAAAAGATGGGCGGATTTCATCAAGTCTAGAGACCCTCAATCTAAATTCAAGCTACTTGGGCAGAATTCTGATGAAGGAATAGAATTACTGAACTCCCGACCCCAATCTCTGAGAGAAATTGACTCAGTGTTCCTCCTTTCGAACGAGGGACACTGGCATGCAAAGAGTGACGCCGTCTGGAGAATTCTCTGGAATCTAAAGATACCATGGCCAATCGCTTCTTTGATTCGACTGATACCGCGCTTTCTTCGTGACTCAGTTTATGACGCTATTTCACGTAGAAGGTAGTTTTGCATAGGTGAGTTCATGGTGCTTCTCACGTTGGGCGTGTTGTGAGCGAGGATGAAGGCTCTAAACGTCGAAGAAGACGTCGTAGACGAAGAAGAAAACCTGAGGGTGACAATGTTTCCAAAGGCGCGAAAAAAAACCATCCGGTTTCAGATGAAATAGAAAGGGCCCTCGCTAGATTTTCCGCCAACCCAAGACCCATGGGAATTCCGAACAATGTAGACCCGCCTCCTAGTTTAATCAATGTAAATTGGCGCGTGAATGCAGTCCCAAAGGGCATCCAGATCAAGGCTGGTAAAATCGCGTGCATACCGGGTGAGTTTGGTTTTCTTCCTGAGGAAAGAGTACAAGAAATAGCATCCCAAATTGATGGAATGCCAATTACCCTAGAACAAGCGCTTTCGCTCAGAGCTGCACTCAATCAGGAGAAGAGCGTCTACTCCCATTCCAAACTTATGCGTCACTCCAATGAGATTAGTAGGAGATATAATTCGGGAGAGAGCGTAATCGCCCTTTCAAAGAGATTTGATGCACCTCCAGTAAACACGTTCCGTGCAGTTCTCACTGGAAGGGGGTGGTCAAAGAGTAGGATCAAGGACACACTAAACAAGAATCCATCGAAATTGAATACAAGGGATAGAGAGCAGTTTGAACTCGCTGAATCGGTTGATAGGGTCAGTTCAGTCAATCAAACAGAAACGCAAAATGCAGCAGAGATTTTTGAAGAAATTCTTTGTTCATACTTCACAGGACTAGGTGTAAGATTTCGCCGCCAGGAAGAACTTCTAGATGAGCAAAAAAGGAATGAAGGAAGAGCAATAATAACTCCGGATTTATTGTTATTGGATGATGTAAGGATTAACGGAACACCTTGTGCTTGGATAGATGCCAAACACTTCTTTGGAGCAGATCTTAAATTTCCGAAGAAGAAGACCCAAAAGCAGGTAGATAGGTATGTTGCAGAATATGGGCAGGGGGCAATAGTCTACAGGCACGGTTTCTGCGATGGTTTGAGGTTAAGGGGCGCAATCAAGCTAGATGCAAGTCCATTGGATTTGAAACCACTTGAAGACTTTCATGAAGAAAATAGAACAAGTTCCGATTAGGCTAATGGGCCAACTTTGCCAATCTTTGTATTGAATCCACATTCAGTCAACGAGTCCTCAAGCTCCGGTAGNAATTCTCCTTTGCTCTTNGCATCAATNGGGGCTATTACAACACTTCTTCCTAGCATGCATAANATTGGAAANGCCAGATCTNTCATTCCACAAGCNTCAACTACCCTNTTCACGTCCTCAAAGAGCTGCAGTCTTGTCGCNTCCATNAGAAGTCCACTTTTCTCAGCGAACTCATTTGACTTTTCGAATAATTCCAACCATCGTGACTCATCCCAATCTCCAGTTCCAACNCCTGACATCGCTTCAATTCCAGAATCATTGATTTTTTCTCTCCAATCNGGNTCGTCAATGTAGTTGGAAGTTTGAGTTCCCGTAGAATCTTTCCAACAAAGAAGTAAGGGGGTTCTCAAAGACCATCCTTCAGATTTGCCNGGGCCATTTGNGAGTAGTTCCCCGGAATAAGGTGAACCAGCCACCGTTCTTCTTTCCACTCCCCCAGATGCTAGGGCGGTTGTGTCTCCAAGCCCATTAGATAGTCTTCTTTCTACAATGTGAGCAACAAGTAGTGATCTCCTCAAACACTCTTCATGAGGGAAACCCATTGCCCTTTGAAATGCATTTGCAGCAGCTATAGCNCCAGATGCTGACATNCCAAATCCTTGANAGGTTGGAAGNTCCATCCTAATCGTNAGAGTCCAGTCGTAGGTCATTATTTCCGGNATGAATCTAGAGAGCTCTTCTCGAACCAATTTGTAGATTTCATCACTGTGCTCGCCATCAATGAAGATTACCTCCAATGATTGNCCGNCCCCTGCTCCTTTCGCTATGGCCTCTACCCCTTCTTCNAAGCACAAGCCCGCACCTGTGCTTCCTTGCATTTCCCAATCGCNCTNATCGTCGTATATGGTGAAAAATAGACTTAGGTGNGCACCGCAATGGCCCCTACCTAGACTAACCACCATGNCATCGCCTANNCAAACGCAGTAATGAACTTTCAATCANACTAAAGTGCTGCAGAAAGCCTTTCTTCCAAGGAAGAAAACTCGCTCCCCAACTCTTCAGTAGCCTTCATGAAAGCAACTCTTGGAGACATCGANCCGTCCGTCTCAAAATCTAGAATAAACTCTCCAGGAACATCTTCCAGAACTATTGCTTCTGCGAAATCNCTCGAAGCGACAGTGCCTTCACGAACATGATTCAGCTCCTTATCCAGAATTGCAACCATATCGATATCATCCATTTTACCATCCTTGCCAAAGTCCTTAGCTGTGATTGTGAGATTCATATCCCACAATACCTTGGCCTTCTTTTTATTTTTCAAAATTGCAGTTTTCCTAGGAGAAAATGATACCCCACATACTGGTGACCACTTGGTATGGTCCCTTCCTCTGCCCATAACNGCTGTAGCGTAGAACTCAATCATCTGGCCATTCAGTANCTTTGTTATCGGAATGCTTTGGTATTCTTGAGGAATATCNAGNGACTCCTCNCCTAGAAACTTCATATCCCCTGCAGTGACCCATCTGCCCTCTTCAGTGCCAAAAACGATACANGTGTAGATCATTTGACATTCCAGGCATCCACGGTCGGAATCCACTAGATCCTTACAATTCGGACAAGAATCTTGGAAATGAAANCTGTCGTGCTCAGTGGGAATTGGNACCATAGCTAACCTCTGAGCTACCATCTCGTCAGGAAGGGGGCCAGTGGTTTCCCAAATCTCACCACCCTGCTCCTTTGTACCTAATTGGAATCTGACACTGTCAATGGCCATCTTAGGCGTATCTGAAATTAACGATCTACGAACCGCATTTGCAAAGCTCCTATCTGTTTCAGTTAGCAGCAATTGAATCCTTTCCTCTGACTCCTTGAGCACCTTTATNTTCACCATTTTATCACCTTAGACTCTTCTTCCCCTTCTGCCGCCTTTACTCTTCGTACCATCTGTTGGGATAGGGGTCACATCCTCAATTCTGGTAATTCTGACTCCNGCTCTGGTTAAGGCACGGGTGGCAGCTGTTGCTCCAGGAGCGATNTTTGATCGATTACCACCTGCTCCTCTATATTTTACAATAACCTGGTCGAACTCCTTTTCATCCAGCATCTCAGCAATTTTTTCTGCAGCTCTGGTCGCAGCAAACTGGCCGCCGGAATCACTNCCCCCCTTGGTGACCATTCCACCAGAAATTTTGCAAATAGTCTCTGCTCCCGTTAAATCTGTAGCAGTCATTAGGATATTGTTCCTAGTACTATAGATGTGGATAATTGCTTTGTGACCCATTATTTACCCTCCTCCTCGGGAATAGTCTCCTCTGCTTTCGGAGCCTTCTCAGCATCCTTCTTAACTTGCTCAATGAACTCCTCACTAACATCTTCTTCGTTCGCTACTTCTCCATCACCCANTTCACCAGATTCATCNAATGAGANNCTCCTTTCTTCAAGCTCCTTTCGGAATTTGTGGTCAGGATCAGAGAATGGCGAACCTTTCGAGTAGCTGACGNCATCTTCTTCTTCCTTNAGAACATGATAACCTGGAACTGTCATTCGCTGGCTACCAATACAAATGTGGCCATGAACAATCAGATTCCTNGCNGCTCTCATCGAAGGAGCCAACCCCCTGTAATATACAATTGATTGAAGCCTACGTGACAACATGTGTTCTACATTAATTTCCAGTACATCACCGATGTCCGCATCGTGACCGAGCAAACCCTTACGGGTCAGGGAAATTAACAGCTGCTCCTTCTCCTTGGNATAATGCCCCTCTGAAGCATCGACCTTTCCGATCAACTTCATGGCTTGGTTCCTATGTCTTCTCAATGCAGACTTCTCTCTCCAAATNTCCTTCATTCCACCAATCTTCTTCAGTCCATATTTCTCTTTCAGAGCATGCTCCTCTTCGATTCTGGCCTGTTTCCATGGGTGCGTCGGGGTTTGAGTTCTCGGTCTGGAAAACTTAGGCTCGCCCATATATTTCACTCTCACTTCTTTCTTTGAACACCTAGGGCGGATCCCTTCCGGCCGTTTGAACGCAGCCTCTGTCCCCTGACCTTGTGCCCACTTCTATGCCTCGTTCCCCTATACGTCTTCATTTCNGCTAGCCTTGAGATATCATCATCCCTTGTCATGGTAACTTCATTTGAAATTATGTGAGCGTCCTCATTTGACTCAAGGTCCCGCTGCCTATTTACTAACCACCAAGGAACATTTGTTGCATAGCCATCTATGGTTTCCCTTAGACTGTCTTGNTCTTCTTGAGATAGATGGCCACCAAGCTTCTTTCCGTCAACTCCAGCTATCTGGCAAATCATCATTGATGTCCTAACNCCAATTCCCTTCACTGAGGTCATTCCATACATTATTGGCCTTAGACCATCAATATCAGTATCAGCAATTCGAAGAATGTATGAGAAGTCTTCTCCAATCTCCATTTCCTTGTCAGTCATGTACGGTTCCCCCGTTGTTCACCCGTTAGGTGGCCCATTGGGCGTTGTCGCGACCAACCATCCGTATATGAATGGAACGGACGTCATGGATAATCAAACAAGTCCTATTTTGACGCCTCTTTGCATATTACGAATAATTTATGATTTTCACCAGCTCTCTCTAGCTCCATATCGACCATAAATCCAGGCTCTCCTTCAGATTTGCCTAAAGCTTTGTGCAACCTCCTTTGAAGCGTAGGATGGATTTCTGGATCTAAACTGCATCTCAGGGTCAATTTTCCAATCCCGATCCTAGAGGCCGAAGAAGCCATTAGGTCAATAGTATCCAGCTCAGGAGGACTAAGTCTGTGTTNGACAATCTTTCCAGATGAAACAACAAAACCCATAACATCAGGATCTTCATTCAACTTATCCGTATGAATCAATAGGGGCCTCCTTCCCTCTGTTCTTATCCAAGATGCCCCAGATCCAGATTTCACCGCTTTACTTTTCCATATGTCCTGAAGGCCACTTTCAAGCAAAACAGGGTCCAAGATTGAGATCCAAGCCCCATAATCGGGCGGCTTACTGAATTGGATGGTGTTCGCACCGGAGGGCAAGCCCTCTATCTNCGCCATAACTCGCTTCTTTCCAATTCTCAGACATCTTCGTGGATTTTTTGTTGAGATAGAACCTATCCACACCGAAAGCCGGTCAATTCTCCCTCCCCCTTGGCTCAACCATTCCCAGGTCCTAGAGCATCCAGGGAAACATGTTTCCAAGATCCCATCGACCATGGATCTCTGAATCGAATCAAGCCTTGGAGACAAATCTAACAGCACCGCAGGCCCTCTAGGCCCTGTTTGCAAGTGGCTAGACCAATTCTTCAGCAGGCTCTTTATGTCTGGCTTCATTTCCTCTATGCTATGCTTCTGAGCATCTCTTGGCCTGGCTGGATCAAGATGTAGCATAGCAATGGGGGGATGTGCACTAGCACCTCCATCTCTNAGACTGCCCCAGTAGGCAGACTTTGCCTCTTCAGCAAGACACCCATCCCCCANTAGTACCCTGTCAAGTGAACGNTGCACTTCTCCATCAGAATTTAGGAACATATTTGCNGCGCATANCTCAGCTATCTCCTCGTCAAGCTCTATGGCCAATGCAGGACGTTTCAGTATGCTAGAGTATGCAATGAGTTGAACNCCTGATCCCGCGGCAGCATCGAGAATCACTCCCGCNGGAAGGGACATGGGATCAATCATATTAGCTCTAATCGAAGAAACCGACCATGGAGTAGAAAGNCTCCTAATTTCTTCAGTCAAGATGAATGAAGGGCNCCCTTTACCAACCGATTTTGGTTTAACCGTCTTACTGGCCTTTGTGAGNAGTCTTTTTGATGGCTGAATTGCAGTGTGTGCAGNTTCAGACATATCCTANCCTCTTGGTCTTNAGTCAAGTCTCTTTCGTGCAAATCACTCCGCTGCGGGTGATCTCTCAAGCTTAAGTTCAAATCTGAGCCATGTATTCTCGAGCTCGTGACCATCACTGTTCCCATAGGCAATAGGGGGAGGCAATAGCGTGGTATGGGATGTACCCGAGTCAGTGATTGGAAAAGCCACTCCTCTGTCATTGTNGATATCAAGGCCAATAGCTGACCATCCAAATCCCTCTATCGAGAACCAAGGGTCACCAGCACTATCAACCCATGTCCCATCATCCAATTCTTCCCCTGTATCTGCATCCCAAACAGTATAGTGNACCTCTACTGCATCTCCTTCGTGAATGTGAAGGTCCCTTTCCTCAANCCCTTTGATAACATTCACATCCAGACCGACCTGAGCCTGAAGAACTGCTACATGTGTTGCTGTAACCGTCACAGTCCTTCCGTCTATTTCATCGCCAGTAAGCTCAATCTGCAGAATCTCACTAGTATTGGGACTCAACTCGTTTACTATCAGGCTGGACTCATCGTTTGATGAGAAAATTACACCTCCGCCACTGATCTCTAAAATCAAATCCAAGCTCTGATTCCCACGATTGTAAACTACCACGCTTGCAGCATCTCCCTGACCTTGATGCTCCCAGTCACAACTAAGCTCTCCAGGATAGAGAAAAACGTCATCCTGTAGAGCAAGCTCACCATATGGCAATTCCGACCCGTCTTCCATTAACCTACACGTATCGAAAAGCAAGTCAACTTCCCATATCCACCTTCCATCAACTTCCAANAACTCGACATTATTTGAGCCGAANGAAGACTCAATCTCGTCAAGAAAGCTATTCGCAGAAATTGCGACCCATACTGAAGAAATCANTAGACCAAGGAAAGTCNCTATGGAGAGTACAATAGCCGCTCTTGGCACTGCCATTTTGTTNAGCCCNAGTGGTATGGGTGGATGCTCAATTTCGTCAGCAGTATCCGACATCCACGACCTTGACATAACTGACTTGTAGTGACCGACCGTCATCAACGTTGGCACAGATAGATTACTTACTATGGTCAATCCATCGATAATTCTCTCTGCTTTGACACGCCTAGCCACGAAATTATCCCCAATTCAATTGCAATAATTAGCATAGCAATTAGTAAATTGGCAGATTCCAAGAGATTTTCCGGAGCGAGAACAAGTATGCACAAAATACCTACCACCAAGTCAATCAGACCCCAAATTCTCAAAGATTTCCTATANTGAAGAATCCCGGCTATCCAGATAATTGTGGACATAAGAACAAAAATAGATAAAATTAGCAAAACGGGAACTCCCGAATCAGATNTGAAGGCCATTGCAATCGCGCCTGCAATCGTAAGAAGATGCGCGTCAGTAGCCAATGTCATGGTCCATTTTGCTCCATCAAGTGGAATAGTCAGTGCACATGACAGAATCAATACAATTCCAGAAATCAGAACTACTTCTGGAAGAAGCTCTTCGACTTCAATGACCCATGAGGAAATTGAAACCAAAGATAGAACCACTCCAATGAACGACCAACCAAACCCTGTTGGCTGTGATGACTTCCAGGTCTGNTAGCAAGCTAGTGCAGCAGCCACAAGTCCCGCCGGACCAAAAGACAAAGAAACTATAGCCAAACATCTCAATCCTATCAACAGTCCATTTCGATTTCGAGCCCTGCCAATCTGCATCCTTTTCTCTTCGATCCAAAAAGATACCAATGCAAATCCGAATAACAGCGTCTCAAGGAGATAAAGAGGAAACTCCCACTCTAGCAAATCCCCAGAAGACGGATCTATTGACAGTGGAAGAGGNAATGCCTCGCCAATTATTGAACCAAATAGTCTTGAAAAGAAAAAAGCACCAATAAACCAATCAATAGAGATCGAAATTCGCTCAATTAGATTAGTTTGATTAATTAATGAGATTACAACCATGGATAGGATGATAATTGATAGAACTGCCATGTCAAGAAGTTCGAATTTACTACTCCCAGCAGGGATAATATGAGCCGAAACAAAGGATAGACAGAATCCTGATATGCATATTGCTATTGGCATTTCAATTCCAAATAGATGCGGCAGATCGAGATCAAGNCCCCTAGTTCTTCCTCGAATAAGAATCACAACAAAGGCAGCAAAAACGCCATGAGCCGCAAGAAACAAGGGCCACAAGTCTCGATCCGAACCAATCAACGACCCCCCAATGATGGCACTAGAAAGCACCACAAACAAAACCGCCAAGCCAACAATTGGCCTATGGGTAATGTCGGAAGCTAGCAACTCACCAANATCGTCAGTATCATCCTTCTCGCGCTTCGATTTTCTTAGTTCCCTCATCTCAGCAATCTTGGGCACATAAGAACCGAGAGATCCAGAATCGATGGCTAAAATCCCATCAGCATTTTCAATAGAGCCAACAATCGACCTCTTTTTGGCCATTGAGCGTAACTCCGACCTGAGCTCCGCCCTTGTAATTANCCAGAAGGAAGTTACAATGAACAATGATATTGAAGATATTTCTAGGGCCATTGAATCAGACCTGAAAGATACCAAAATTGATAGAACAATCAATCCCAAACTGGCGAAGGCAGACTTTACCATCCGCTCCATCTTCTCGGATTTAGCCAAGAAAACACCTACGATCACAAAGGCAGAAACTAAGGAAACATTCGACAGACCAAGTTCTGGCAACGAACTACTTCCTTCCAAAGATAATGATGGAACTCTTCCTGTGGCACTAATCAAAATAGACAGTGCTACGAAAATAATTCCAAGACTGATATTATCGTCTTCATCGGAGTCAAAGAGCACAATAACGGAAATCGATGCACAAAGTAAAGCCAAAAGAGCCTCATCCAAACCATGCCGCCATTGAATCACAAGAATTACAACTCCTATGGCCCCCATGATCGATTTAGTGCTCCCTTCTCTGTATCCTAGAATCAATGAAGAGATGTGGACAATAGCGAAAATTGAGAGAACAAACAAAATTGTTTGTGCTGTGAAGCCTCCAAATTGTGCTAAGAAAACCGCTGTGGCAATGGGAATCCAAAGACCCAATCCCCAGAGTTTGAGGATCCCAGAATCCCTGATGGCTGCTGAGAGTTCAGAAGCCCCTAGGAATCCAGAAGCTAGATTTACTCCAGAATCTCCCATTTTTGTATTTACAATTAGTAGAAGAATCAAAGAAACAGATAGATAAACTGCTAGAATTCTTGGATCCAAATAAATCATCGTTCCTGGATCTGAGGCATCATTTGCTATGAACAAGGTCCTAACTACCTCCTGCAGCATTTCTTCTAACAGCAACCATGACCATGGTAGCAATACAGTCACGCCAGATAGTGAGGCAGACTCCCTTCTGAATGCAAGAATGGAGGTGCAGATATGAAGTCCAGCTAGAAGCGAAAGGAGAAAAGCCCCTCCATCTCCTCCAGATTCAACTGATTTTGCTGGAATAAGAACTACTAGTAATGCTAAAATTGTAACTGAACCCATCCACAGCACTCTATCAGTCACACTATCTTGGTCACGTAAAATCACAAATCCTGTACTAAGTGCGCCAAGAAATGCGAAAATCTCATACGAAGAAAAACCGGATATTTCCTCTAACCTTGCTCCAAACAACAGTATTGGAACTAAGAATGAGGATGAAGCCAGCAGAGGAATTGCTACGCGTCTCGCTTCTACGCCTCTAACGACTAGATATGATCCACCAAATGCGCCACCTAGAAAAGTGACCATTCCCATCGCATAACCCATGTCTTCTTTGTTGGCAGCTACTGCCAACACAGCTCCTATCATTCCGAGTGAAATAGAGACCCCCCACAGCCCCGGTCTACCTATTCCAATTGTCTCAAATGCCTTTGAGAACCAGTTTTCCTCACGAGCGAACCTAGCCGCCATTGAAGCATTCAAAGCCGTAGTAGCCATCAAGAGTAGGAAAAGTAGTAATGGTGAATCTAGAGGTAGAACATGGAGCTTAGCGATTTCGAACTCGAATGTTATGGCATGCATCCCAATCCACAAATTCGAAGCGGCAATTCCTAAAGATGCTAAATTTCCCGAATTTCGGTTTATTGCGATATAATGCAATATCGCACTGGCCAGTAGAATCATCCCAGCTACACCAATTTCACCCAAAACAGAACCAGCAGTAGACCCAATCGCTAGGAGGACTAGGGTCGACTGAGCAGCAATTGCGTCCTGATCATATCGGTAAGCGGCGTAAATGTTCAGACATACCAATGTAAGAAGTACAAACCCGAGAGTCCAGTCAGAGCCAATTAGCTCCCATTGCCTAAGTTCGATCGCTAGGCCATAAAGGACCTTCATTGAAATTATGGCCCAAGTAACGCCGAGAACCCTCATTTCTGGATTTGGAATCCACCTCTCGGCAAGTGAAAAACCAAGAATTGCCAGTACCAATAAAGCAATGGTCCCTGTAATCGGGGCAAATGTCATTCCAATTCGAATGCTAATGCCAGTGTAAACTACTACAAGTGAGACCATCAATATCCAGTTAATGCGCATGTCGCCTCGGGCCGACAAGCTAGTCACGATATCCGAGTCACTAGCTCTCGAAGTACCTACTGATTTCGAATCACCATCTTCCTCAGTCTTATCATCTGCAAAAGGATCGAATAGATTTCCTATTGCCTCATCTTCCTTTTCATGCTCCTTCTTTACTTCCGGCTTCTTCTCGTAGCTGAATTCAATGATATCAATACCCGATGATCTCTTAAATTCTCTTTCTCGGATGATCCGATCATCAGACCCCTCCTCGCTCACACCCATTGAGACACCATTCTACGCATAATCAAAACCCCTAACAAACCCTCAACATACCCAAAAAACCATTCGCGACAAATATCGAAATTTTTGATTTTTCAATAACGGAGATAAACCATTACATCTTCGCATAGCACGGGTGGATAATTGCAACGACACTCCCGCGATTCCATCCATGATCTGACTTCTCATGGTATTTCTCCCGAAGGAAAGGTACACTGGAATCTAGGTTGGGAGGAATTGCATTCTACAGCGGTCGAGCTCGGAGAAGCTAAATTGACTTCACATGGAGTTCTTTTAGCAACAACCGGGGAACGTACAGGTCGCTCACCCAATGATAGATTCATAGTCGACGAGCCAGGTTTAGCTGAGGAAGTTTGGTGGGGGGATGTAAACAAGTCAACAAATCCGCAAACATTTGAAAAGCTGCTTGTTCAAGTGACCGATCATCTAAATAAATCTCCAAATTTATTTGTAAAAGATGCATATTGCGGAGCAGACTCCAATCATCGCATGCCCGTCCGTCTTGTTTCAGAGAAGGCATGGCATGCAGCATTCATGCACAACATGTTTGTCAGGGCTAGCGAAAAAGAACTCTCCTCGCATGTGCCAGAATTCACGATACTCCATGCTCCTGAGCTGCGAGTCCCTCCTAAGGAGTTCGGCATCAACTCGGAGGTTTTCGTTATTCTCGCTCTGGATAGAGGATTGGTGATAATCGGCGGGACACACTATGCAGGAGAAATAAAAAAGGCAATTTTCACAATTATGAATCACATTCTACCAATAGAAGGTCTACTACCAATGCACTGTTCGGCGAATACCGATGGCCAGAATTCTGCATTATTTTTCGGACTATCAGGAACGGGGAAGACGACGCTTTCCGCCGATCAAAATAGGGCCCTTGTTGGAGATGACGAACATGGTTGGTCCGATCAAGGCGTGTTTAATTTTGAAGGGGGATGCTACGCTAAGCTAATTGGGTTATCTAAGCATGATGAACCAGCAATATATGAAACCACGAAGATTCCAGGATCAATTCTCGAAAATGTGGTTCTAAACGCCGACGGGACTCCCGATTTTGACAATGGCTCGTTAACTCAGAATACCAGGGGTTCATACCCGATTAATTTCATCGAGAATAGAACTGATGACTCCATGGCGGGGCATCCCAAGGACGTCGTCTTCCTTACATGTGATGCATTTGGTGTTCTTCCTCCACTTTCTAGATTAACTCCTGATCAAGCTGCCTACCATTTTATCTCCGGATATACAGCTAAGGTAGCTGGAACCGAAATAGGGGTTAAGGAGCCACAAGCCACATTTTCAACATGCTTCGGGGCCCCATTTATGCCGCGTCATCCTAGTGTTTACGCAAACTTGCTATCGGAGAAGATTCAGAAGCATGATGCAAAGTGCTGGCTAATCAACACTGGATGGGTGGCTGGAGGTTATGGCGAGAGTAGTCGAATCAAAATTAAGTGGACCAGGGCATTACTTAATTCAGCCCTAAGAGGGGATCTCGATAGCGTGGTTTTCGTCGATGATGAAAGATTTGGTTTCTCAATTCCAACAACTTGCGAAGGTGTTCCCGATGAGATACTACAACCTAGGCAAACTTGGCATGACAAAGTTAGATATGACAACGTTGCGAACTTG
The DNA here is from genome assembly GCA_002728565.1 of Methanobacteriota archaeon. Classification (GTDB taxonomy): domain Archaea; phylum Thermoplasmatota; class Poseidoniia; order Poseidoniales; family Thalassarchaeaceae; genus UBA36. The sequence goes on from PBUX01000036.1 coordinate 33,124, forward strand.
CTAGCCCAAATGTTCATTGAGAATTTTGAGCAATACGAATCTGAGTGCGACCCAGAGGTAGCAGATTCGGGACCAAGCCCGATTTTCTCTAGCTGAGCGTCTCCTTAGAATGACGTTGGGCGTCTACGGCGCATATGGCCGCCATATGAACCACTTCTCTGACGCTGTCCCTTCTCTGAAGGACATGAGCCGGCTTTGAAAGCCCCTCCAGAATGGGACCAGTCATCTCAGCACCGGCTATTCTCTGTAACAATTTGTATGCAATATTGGCAGATGCTAGATTGGGACAGATAAGCACGTTAGCCGGTCCCTTGAAGTTCATGAATGGGTAGTCTTCTTGTATTTCATCAATCAAAGCGGTATCCGCTTGCATTGGCCCATCAATAATCAGCTCCGGCTCAATTTCATTGACTATTGCAATCGCTTCCTCGATCCTATCTGTCCGCAGCTCCGCCGAAGTCCCAAAGTTCGAGAAGGAAAGCATTGCAACCTTCGGTGAAACACCGAATCTCCTTGCCACCTTTGCAGTTTGAATTGCTATCTCAGCCAGAGTCCTTGCATCGGGATAGATGTTAATTGTAGCATCCCCTATGAACATCAACCTGTTATTTACCGTCATCATGTACATTCCAACAATCCTGTGTGATTCTGGCTTAGGTCCAATCACCTGCAGGCAAGGTTTGACAATGTCAGGATACTGGTGAGAAACACCTCCAAGATAGCCATCTGCATCTCCCATTCTGACCATCATTGGAGCGAAATATGTGGTAGAATTCAACTGGCGAATAGCATCTTCTTTCGAAAGTCCTCTACGGCCTCTGAGTCTGTGCATTTCATCTGCATATTCCCCCCTAATTCTAGAATCGTATCTTACGTCAATCATCTCACATTCGAAATCTAGGCCCAATTCCTCCTTTACTGCATCAATACGCTCTATTTCACCCAGAAGAATTGGCTCACAAACCCCCTCGGAAATGCACTGATATGCTGCTTTGACAATCGTGGGGTCTTCTCCTTCTGAGAACACGATTCTCTTCATTTCTTTCTTAGCCTGGTTAATCACTCCCCTCATTATTGACCTAGTTAGGCCCAATCTGGCTTCCAGTTCATCCCTATATTCGTCAATATCGAAGTCGTCCTTGCCGACTCTAGCTACTCCTTCGTTAACCGCGGCTTGAGCAACGCCACTAGCCTCCCAGATTAGCACTCTAGCATCAAAGGGCTTTGGAATTAGGTATTCTGGTCCAAACATCATCTGCTCACCACCATAAGCAGCAAGAACATCGTCAGGCACTGCTTCCTTGGCTAGTTGAGAAAGTGCCTTTGTTGCAGCCATCTTCATTCCTTCAGTAATCTCCTTTGCGCCAACATCAAGAGCCCCTCTGAAAATGTAAGGGAATCCTAGAACATTGTTTATCTGATTGGGGTAATCCGACCTACCAGTCGCAATAATGGCATCATCCCTAACCTTCCTTACATCTTCGGGCATGATTTCAGGATCCGGATTAGCCAATGCAAAAATAAGCGGATTTTCCGCCATCTTCTCGACCATCTTCGATGTAACCAAACCTCCTTTGGATAGTCCAAGGAATACGTCTGCACCCACAAGAGCATCTCCAATGTTACCATCATCTATGCTTCTGGCAAATTCTGACTTGTACTCGTTCAGTTCTCCTTTACTCTCTCTAGACTTAGTCAGAATTCCCTTTGAGTCGACCATTACCAGATTATCTCGTTTCACACCCAGACTGATGTAATGTTTGGCACATGAAATTGCTGACGCTCCAGCACCCAGAATTACTACCTTTACCTTGCCAATATCCTTCTTTGCAACTTCAACCCCGTTCAGGAGAGCTGCACCTGAGATTATCGCAGTTCCGTGCTGATCATCATGCATTACTGGAATCTCAAGCTCCTCAACAAGCCTTTTCTCGATTTCAAAGCATTCTGGGGCTTTGATGTCTTCAAGATTAATTCCGCCAAAGGTCGGAGCAATCGCCTTAACAGCCTCGACGAAACCATCCACCCCAACTCTGTCTATCTCTATGTCAAAAACATCGATATCTGCGAATGCCTTGAAAAGAAGCCCTTTCCCCTCCATCACGGGTTTGCTTGCCAATGCGCCAATATCCCCTAACCCTAGAACTGCCGTCCCATTACTGATCACTCCGACAAGGTTTCCCTTTGATGTGTATTTGTAGACATCATCCGGGTCTTCTTGAATCTCTTTGCAGGGGAATGCCACACCGGGGGAGTATGCCAATGAGAGGTCCCTCTGGGTTCTATGCGGCTTGGTTGGAGAAATTGTCACCTTTCCAGGGGGGCTTGAAGCGTGGTATTCCAGTGAATCCTCCCGCAGCCTCTTGTTGTCCATCACATCACCTCGGGTGCTTCGGAACACCCATCTCCTATGATGCTATCCGATAGAAATTTGCAAAATTATCAGCCATAATAATTCAGATTAGTGTTTTTTCTCTAATTTTTCACCATGAGCAAAAAATAGACTTAGACCCATACGTTTCATAAATTCCACAACGAGCGTAATAGTTTGTGCACAAGGAGCCCGCATCTGGAAACGCTAGAAATCAGGCAGTTTCGATTGCACTGGTCTCGATTTTACTTACAGTATACTTCGCTCCGTTTTCTCAAATTGAAATTGCCAATGGTACGAGCTATGAGAAAACTTCAGAATCGAGAAATTCCGATCCCTTCATTTGGGGCGTTAACGGCTCAAATGATACCGGATGGATAGACTTAGTTGCACTGGGGGCGGATCCAGAGAATGGCACTATGGCGTATGGTGACTTGCCCTTGAATTTCGCTCCAGGTGCACAGATTAGCAATCTGACCTTCGAGGTTTCCGTCAATGGAAGTGCAGGATATTGGGCCAATCAACCTCAGATGACAATATTGGATACACAGACTCAGATTCTCGATTGGTCGGGCCTAGGGGATTTTGGCAGACAGAATGAATTCTCCGATAATCCTCCATCCCTTGTCGATTCGGTTCTGGATGCATCACTGAAACCCAACTCCATTAGTGATGCATCATGGGATATCCCGACCGGCATTGAGATTACCGATTTAGTAATGGAGGTACTTAGGCCAGTTGATCCAAAGCTGTCCCTTTTGCCAATGAATGTAACAATTCATGATAGTGCCATTAATCCATATGATGGCAGGCTCTACCTTCTTGTTGACGATGACATGCTGCAATTGGATTACAACTCAAATAAGCAGATTATCGATATTTCCGTGGGAATAGCTGCCAGGTCTCTATACATTGATACAAATCGTGAATTGGTACTCATTGGGGATGCATTCGGCCAATTGAGCTCTATCTCACTTACTGACTCATCGCAGTCCAGTCCCTTCCCATCTGATGTTAACTCATCCAATGATGACCCAATTATTGACATCACAGTTGATCAATATGGAGTCATTTGGGCAGTTTCGGATTGTTCTGCTCATTATTTGATGCAAACAAACAATGCTTGGGGAACCATAGAATTCTGCCTGGGCCAAGAAAATGAGACTCCTCTGGAGATTATGGCAATCGGCAGGTCTCTGATTATCGCGACAGAGAATAACGGAGTACACCTAATTGAGTATAACCAGTCTGTCGATGGTTCAGAAATTAATGTCATTTCAAACAATATATGGGATTCTAGCAATTCTCTTTCTTCCAATAATATTGCTGATATTGAGTTGGTTAATGGAATCCTGTTGATTGCAACTTCCGATTCAGGAATTGATCGCTTTGACTACAATTCCGACACATGGCTAAGCTCTTGGACTTCGAACAATTGGCTCACTTCGGATGACGTCATCGGACTTTCGTATTCACCAGGATGGTTGCATATTCTGGGAGACCAGTCAGTACAAGCTTACGACACTAATGCCCTAATTTTCCGTTCAGAGATTCAGCTTATCGATATTGGATTGTATGAAAGCGGCCACTCAATAAGCCCATGGCCAAGTGGTCTTCCTAGATCACCTGCTTCGACAATAGCACTAGTAAGCGACTCCTCTGGGACAATTGGCAGAGTACTTGAAGATGGGGCAGATGGCTCATTCAAGGTTGTCAGCAGCCCCTCCATAGAAAGTCCAGAAACTGTCTCATTTGTAGATAATCAAGGTTGGAATGACGTATGGATTGCGTCTGGCTCAGAGATCAACATCCTCGATAGTTCAGGTAGTATTTGGCTAGATCCCATAGATATTTCAGAATTCGTCTCTGACCCCGGATCAATTACAGAAATCCTTCAGGACTCAGATGGCTGGGTGTGGGTTGGAACAACCGAGAGTGGGGCCCATAGATTCAGTCAGAGCGACGGACAATATATTGGCTCGATACAAGGACTTAGCTCAAATCATGTGTCTAGCATGAGTTTTGACCATGGCAGTGGAATACTAGTTATCGGACACCAGCAATCAGGAATTTCACTATACTCCACCTCTTCAAACACCGTTGAGTATATTTTTACTGAGTCTAACGGTCTTGACTCAAACCAGATACGTGACATTGCAACAAGATACGGAGTTGCGTATGCTGCCAGCGAGGGAGGAGGAGTATTACGTATCGATCTATATGGCAAAGCAGTTCTTGGGTCTTGGCAGTCCCTAGGAATCGATGGAGTAGAATCAGCACCCGTCGCAGTGGACGGAGACAGGGTCTTTTTCGGCCTCAAAGGCTTGGGCATTCTCGTAATAAATAGGATTACTGGGGACATCATGGACATTTGGACGCCCGATGACCCCAATGGAATTCCCGATGCCGACATAAACACACTTTCGATGGATTACTTCGGCGGGCTACTTGTAGGGTCGGAGGTTCAAAACACAGGTGCCGGGAGCAATGGTGGTCTGGCCCGATGGGATGGGACAAGTTGGGAACTCCTCCCCACCAGCATCCCTGGGAGAAACAACGATCCTTTCGAGTTCTACGATGTTTCCAGTGACGATGAAGGAATCTACGCCGGAACAAACAGGGGGGCCTGCAAGTGGGATTGGGCGGACCCAAACACCCCCCAATCTTCGATAACCCTGGACAGGTGCTGGTCTTACCAGTGGCAAGGTGATGGTTTACCATCCCAATTTGTCATCTCCGTTGATCCAATAGGCACAAATCTTCTCTATGCTGGAACATTTGAGGGAGCAGCAGTAATCAATACCCTAAATGGATCAATTGTGGATGTGTGGACTGCAGGAGACGAGACAGAGAGAGCCAGGGTTCACAAATTTGGAGATATAGTCTACCTAGGTTTCGAGAATTCGGGGATAGCCCGCTTCAATCTTTCTTCGTCGGAGTGGCTTCAGTCTTGGGATGGATCACAGGGGGTGATTGATGATGATGATGTAACAGCACTGGCTCCAGGGCAATCGCAAGGAACAATGTGGGCCGGAGGGGACTTTGGTCTGACTTTGATCGATCTAAATAATCAAACCCCATTGATTAGTTGGCAACTTGGAAACAACCAAGANGGCCCGACACTACCATTTTACCCTCCTCATGAAATACTGATTATTGATGGAATAATGTATTACTCGCCCACTCTTAATGGTGCTTGGAATACGAGAGATGAAATTCATCGAATCAATCTTTCGAACAACTCTAGCCTAGCAACTATCGACGTCGGAGATCGTCTTGGCTACAATGGATTAATCCATGGAATGGATCAGATTGGAGATGAAATTTGGATNGGAGCAAGTGGCACCTGGGGCTGGGGGGGTGGACAGCTCGGTACGGTGCTAAGGTGGAACACAGTTTCGGAGAACTGGACTGACGANCTTAGCACAATAGGAGATGTCGGCAGAGTCAATGCCCGTTATCTGGGCGATTGCTTCCCCATTAACGCGTCATGCGAACTTTGGGTCGCATACGGCGACAACATCCTTCGTAGGTACTCTGCTCAAAACATGATACTTTTGGGACAGTGGGATGATGTTGATGGGAGGATTAGAGGCATGGTCGAGTTCAATGGAGAGTTCCTCTTTGCTAGCATGAATGGCATCCTTCGCTGGGATCCACAAACCGAAACATGGCTGCCCCCTTGGCTTCCAGATGATGGCTTACCAACAGAGTCGGAACTAGATTTCTACTCACTCTCAGTGATTGATGGCGATCTCTGGNCGTCATCAGGCGATCGCAATGATGGTTTGATAATGCGCCTTTCCGGNAACAATGGNAATTGGACAACTTGGCAAGTCGACACCGCGGACATCCCGGATGGATATGGTGCAGATATTGCTCTATGCAATGACATTGTTCACATAGCGGTAGGTTTCACCCCATGGCAGTGGTGGCAGACTGGAGGTGGGATAGCAAGATTCGATCTAGCAGATCATGATGGTGATGGAGTAACAGGGGAATGGATCACTCCACTGACTGAAGATAATTCAAACATAGCAGATAGGGATGTTAGGGCCTTGGCATGCGACGACGCAAACGACGTACTTTACATCGGATTCGATACTGAGGATGTAGGATTCGATCGATTCAGTTACGGTTCAGACTCATTTATCGGCACCCTGACCCCAAACACGCATGGCATTTCCCCGGACAAGGTCTTCCCCGGAGGAATGATGCATGATGGCAACGTTCTCCTTGTCTCCCATTATGACGGCGAAGGAGGAATCTCCAGAATTATCACATCTGGCGTTACTGCATCCAATGGNATAGTAATTGGAACAGGAATGGACGCATGCTCAATCGTTCGGATTCCTAGCATTAACTCCAANAACTCACCTGCCTATGCAATTGGAAGATCCGGAGACTCATCAGGAATNAATCGTGTAGATAGGCTAGACATAACAGGACTAATCGAAGGCGGAGTCGATGAGCTAATCGGACTCCCCTCAGGAATCGTCCATGAATTTACAACCAATGGAACTCACGTATGGCTAACAGTTGGCTCCAGTCAATTCTCCATCTATGGGTCGATAATCCTCCAAGGAAAGCTACTCAATGATACAGTGGAATGGGAATATGGCCTCAGATCACCAGTAGAGACAATGAATGATCTAGCCTTCGCAGAAGGTCAAGTTTGGGTCACAACTGTGGGGCAGGGCCTTTGGTCATTGGATCCAGAGCAGCGAATAGCCGTACCCACTCCTCCCTCTTTGCATTACCAAATGGATGGCTTGGTTACAGATGGTCAGAAGATGTATGTGGGACTAATGGGGGCGTTCGGGAGCTCTGCCGGCTTCCAATCTTTCAATTTGGATGACGGAACTTGGGGGNGTGGAAGCCTAATTGCAGGGTTGCCCAGCAATACTGTCACGGACTTTGTAGAGTATGGAAACCATATTTTAGTTGCTACGCATGGTGGNATTGGGNTGTGGAACACTTCCAAATCAGATTGGGATGATGCCATAACAACTACCGACGGCCTCACTTCACCAATTATCAATCACTTGCTGACGCTACCTTCTCCNATTTCAGGNAATGGAACGNTACTAACTGGCGGACCCAATGGAATCAATGTGCTGGGCCCGCAACTAGACTATCTGTTCTCCATCGATCGAAATGATGGATTAATGGGAAACTCAGTTGCAGGCCTAGTTTACGCGGANGCAGCTACAACTTACATCACAGATCCAATAACAGGGAATAACACATCNGTCTACCATGGGGAATCTATTTTCATCTCTCATGATGGCTTGGGNTCATCATCAAGGCCAGGCGTAGTTGCGTGGGAAATAGACTCCAATCGAGTCAATGGAACATACAACATAGANATGATTCCCAGCAATGACGTACGAGCAGTCGCGGCTGATGATTGGGGTGTTCACATCGCAACATCACTTCAACCAATAGTGCACTGGAATTCTTCTACGATGAAGATGGAAGCAGGCCCNGACTCAATTCAATTACAGGCTTGGCCGCTAATAGATCTCACCTCCGATGGAAATCATGTTGCAGCAATCTCACCAGGCAAGGTCAGTGTTTTCAGCGCATCCGGACAACATGAAATAACAGCGATTATCGAAATGACTTCTCCCTCAAGTGGGGCCACTTCCTCTGGAAAAATGGCCATAGCGGCTAGTGATGGTTTGCATATTTTCCAACCCATGGCCAATCTAAACGAAGCTCCAAGCCTACAACTCAGAAGGGCCGAACCACTCACAGCTCTCTTTGCTGGGAGCTCATGGGATATCACCAGCACAACTCGTCCTGGGATGGAAACCATTCTCGTCTCGCCTGAATCCCCCCTGATTATTCCGATTGACGAGAACCAGGCAGAATCTTCCGATCTACTATTGTTTCAAGCCCCGCTGACTCTTTCATCCCCAAGTGCGGGCTCTTGGGTATGGGCAAGGTCAACCTCGCTGAATTATTCAGGAACTTGGGACCTTGCTGCTTACGATCCTAGTGTAGAGCAGGCATTGCAATCCGCTATTTTCAACACTGCACCCGGATCTCAATCATCGGTGGTCAATATTCAGCTACAGTCCCCTGAGAATGGNAAGATCAAAGTTAGACTNAGCTATGATTGGGAGCGCCTAGAGGCCCCAACCGTAATCACGAATTTGATCGACAGGCCCAATGANGGCGGNGGGGTGCTNCAAGCCACATGGGTTCCAGCGCAGGATCCTGCNTGGTTTGCNTACAGNCTCTACTTATGGGACTCAACTGATAACCCAGATTGGACTCCTTCGAAGACAGATTTGGAATCNCTTTCTTCCTCTCAGAGAGTTCAATTTTGGTCCCAAACATCGACCATGTTTTCTTTGGCAAACAGAAACGGCAGCGAGGTGCCAATTTCTGATGATAGAAGCTACAGAATTGCAATTTCAGTTGAATACTCCGATGGATCGCTGGGAGAGCCAATGTCATGGGAGGGAAACGTTTCCCCAACTGACGAGATCCCATCCCCACCCGCTTGGCTGGAAGTTTCGCCGGTTTCGGGAGGCAATGCAGGNACACTCAGTGCAGAATGGGCATCATGTAACGAGCTAGATCCGCTACTGACTAGGATATGGCCGACAAAATTTGAGATTTCCAATGCCTTGGCACTTCCAGACTCACTAGATTTCCCCTTCTCCTCTGGGAACTCAACAATTCTTTCTCTTGATCCAAACACGCCATATTGGTTTGCTGCAGCCTGCGTAGATGAGGCGGGGCAGTTCGATCCGACCAACGTTACCGTTGTAGGTCCTATTGTCACAGCTGGTGGTTTGAATGATGGCATCGCTCCTGCCCCGATTACCGGTACTATTGCGAATGACGCACCCAATGACGAAGGAGGAAGACTTCAGGTAACCTGGGAACCAAATCAAGAGGAAGATTGCACATACCACGTGGTCTATGCATTACCTGCGACGGGCGCTGTCCCTCCAACCACTGTAGAGGGTTGGCCAATCGCTGACACAATCCCTGATTGCANCACAGAATCTACAATTATTGACTCAATTGGNAATGCTTCTCTTGAGAACGGCGCGGTCTATTGGGTCGGTGTAGTGGCAGTTGACGANTGGGGCAATCAGAATCTGGATAATGTCCTGGTAGTCATCGCAACACCACCAAGCTCTGATCTAGACTCCTTCGAGTCATTTGCTCCTGATTTGGTAACTGGTCTTCAGGCTTGGGATCACCCGCTTGATGACGGAACCGCCATTGACGTNTCCTGGAATAGGACAGAGGCATTCGACTTCAGTCACTACACAGTTTGGGTTTCCGAGTTACCATTGGACGACCTTTCTTTGATTAACTCATCTTGCAACTCATTAATCGAGTGTAATTTAGTGGAGATTTACCTCAGGCAGATTGGCAACTCCCCAACACTGGAGGTAACTATTGACAAAGCCCTTTATGGCAATAACCCCGAAAACCTAGAATCCTCAAACATCNTTCCCTTNGTACCACTATACGTCACTGTCACTATTCATGATATCTATGGAAANGTGGGGCTAACTAATCTGGGGGACAGCATCGCAATTGTCACCCCAATAGATAATCGGGGNGATCTAATTCCGCCTGATAGAATCGAAGCCCCTCTTCTGGAGGACCGCTCGCCCGACGATGGCGACGGATTTTTCGTAGAATACTCACTGAGCGAGGCAAATGACATCGCGGAATACCACATTTTCTCCGTTTCAGGGTCTCCATTCGTAAGTGCAGAAGGGCTCACTCCCTCTCTAATAGTCGATCGCAGCTCCACTAACAGGGTCCTGCTCGAGTCACTTTCTGATCAGACAAAAATTAGCGAAGATACTCCCGTATGGGTCGCAGTTGTACCCGTCGACTCATCCGGCAACTCATGGCTTGATAATCTCAAAACTTCAATGATCGTCCCTATTAACGAGAATACTCTGGATCCAGGATTTCATCTTCCAGAGGTATCTGGAATCATAACTTACTGGGATGAGTCNGGAACAAAGGTGGAGGTAATTTGGGATGAAATTGACCATCCCGAGATATCCTCATTCTCAATTTATGCTAGCTCCATCAGATTCTCCGATATCAGGGAAGCTATACTCGTAGATTCCGGAGTAATTGNNTCAAACACCTCATTCTCCTCAATCGGACCCACTCCAATCCAATCAACATCAACATATTGGATCGCAGTCGTTGCCTTTGATGGANATGTCCACAGGCAGATAGTTGACTCAATAGAGGTCAGGCCCCTGTCNGATTTCTCATTCGGAGGAGGGGGCTCNGGGCCAGGCACAGCCGGCGAATCATGGTTCAACCAACTAGTAGANGGCGATCTAAACATGNTTATCGCATTCATATCAACATTAATGCTTCTTATTGGAGCAGTACTGATTTTCAGACCCGGGCAACGGATCTCCCCCGATATTTGGGAGGTTGGAACCCTCGAGATAGAAAGAGAGGAGGCCTTGGAGATGGAGGCCCTAGGGGATATTCCCGAAGAAGAACANTTNAGCAGAAACGACTCTTCAGAGCAGNTTTTGTCCATAGAATCGGAGAATNATATCTTCAATCAGCCTCAAGATAACCAGATTTTCTCGGATTCTGCCTCCGTTCCAACCAATGTATTGGAAGAACTTACTTCTGAGGCCAGCGAAGATATAGATCTCGATGACCTAAATGAATTTGCAGATGAGCTTAACTCAGACTCAGAGGAAATAGATACATCATTTATCGACGAAGCTCTAGAAGATTAATGACTCGTCTATTTAGCCGACCGTAGCCTTGAAGGAGCGATCACTAGTGGTAGCTCCGAGCGAGAATGCCAACATGCAGAATGTGCAAGCAGAATTACCCAAATGACCAGTTCATTAGTGGCAATGGCCCTCGCTACCAAGTATGCGCAAGGTGTGGAATTGAACATGGACTTGCTGATCCAGATTCAGTCCCNCAACTATANACGGACGAGGTCATGAACGCAAGATTCGCATTATATTCAGCAAGATATCTCCCTTGGTTCGTCGTTATTGTCGGCTGGACACTTTTCTTTTCCCTAGGTCGTGGAATAGAGCTCTGGTCAAGCTTATTCTTTACTTTCTTAATGATCGCAACGATTGCAGTCCCGGTCCTNCATTTTTTGACCGCACTTAGGTTCAGGGCAGAGCTTTCCAGGTTAACGCCTTGATAATCTATAGGAACTATTGAAATACGTTATATTTCNCTCAAGTAAGCAGAGGGGACAGAGGGTCCCCTGAGAAAGCCCGTGAGATTGGATGATAGTAAAAGGAGGAGCAATACACAAGAAAGTAGATTCGCAAGTAGTGAGAAAGCGACTCAATACAGCGCTTTTCCAATGCGAATCGTGTAACGAGCTCGCTCTAGCGAACAACTACCANCCATTTAATTTAGGAATTTAGGGCCAAGGAATTTAATTTAGGAAGTGAAGATATTATGAATACAAAGAATAGCAGTGTACTAGTCGCCATGATTCTCGTAATAATGGCAGGCTCAACAGGAGTTAGCGCCGATGGCTCAGATCCTCTGGACCCATCGGATGGAGGGGCCGATTGGGATGGCGATGGCTTGACNAATGCCCAAGAGCAAAACGCTGGAACTGACATGAACAATCCAGATACGGATAACGATGGCATGCCAGATGGCTGGGAAGTTGGATATGGCCTAAATCCCAATTCAGCGGCAGATGCAGGTGCGGACCCAGATGGGGACACCCTGACGAATTTGGAAGAATTCCAATCAGGAACAAATCCAAACTCAGCTGACACAGATGGGGACGGCACTCCCGATGATAGTGACCCTTTCCCAAATGATCCAAACGACGGATCTTCTTCAGATTCTGATGGGGATGGAATCCCAGATGCATACGACCCAGACTTCCAAGANGAAGGCTCCGGAGACGGAGGAACCAATGGGGGCGGCGATAGCGACCAAGATGGCCAGGGNCAAGGACAGGGCCAGGGNCAAGGACAGGGCCAGGGNCAAGGACAGGGCCAGGGNCAAGGACAGGGCCAGGGNCAAGG
>PBUX01000037.1 GCA_002728565.1 Methanobacteriota archaeon
CTGGGGCTGGAACGAAAGAACACTCCAAAACGCTCAGCGTCGAACCTACTTGCACCTGCAGCCGCCATTTCTAGAGCACAGCACTTGATCCCAAGATGCAACGGGAAAAGCGATTTTCTTTGACTCCAATTGAATATCCTTCCTACCAAAACTCCAATCACGTCCTTGATCCGACTAGCCTTTATGGCCTCGTCAGTCACGTCGCCGACCGTATCTACTAGCATTCTGCTATTGAATACCGAATAGTTCTGCCCCTGATCCGCCATTTACTCACCTAGATGTATATTCTCCCTCTTTTTCTGAAGACGTGCCAAATCCCAAGCCCCATTATCACGATGAATGCTGTCATCGTCAGAAGTGAGCTAATAATTTCCTTAGTAGCTAGGGATTCACCCTTTTGCATTGCAACCACGCCCCCAAATGCAAGAAACATGAATGCGATATCGAAGACCAAGAAAATTATCGCGTACCAGTAATATTGGAAATGAAAGTTGATGTCTGCGTCCCCTATTGGATCTGCACCGCATTCATAGGTACTGTCTCTACGTGTGTACAGGGAATGATCGGTTTCGTAACCAGGGAGTAGAATCGACCTAGTTTTGTTTTCATCCGAGCCCAATTTGGTTGGTCGAAGGAATCTTGTGGCAAAGAAGCTGATGACCGGAAATCCAATTCCAACGAGGGTCATTACCGCTACAGGAAGGTACATCTCAGTTACCGTAGACATCGCATCACCCTCGGTCCCTACGGGACCGTTGTTGCTAGCCAAAAAAAATACGGACATAAGCGTATCCGATGCTCAGTCTTCAAAATGCCTAGTGAAAACCCTAAGTTTTCTATTCTTCAAACAATTTAGTGGACGATCTGAACCTGATGAAAAGAGCGATTATCCCCATGGATCCCAGCAAAATCGTAGAAGCAGCAATTAAGGTAGTTGTATCCTGTGAAAATGAACCAGAAGATCTTGTCGATTCAGCAATTAAATCGATTGGCTCACCAGCAACGGGCATATCCTTCGGCCTTACAGTGATTGTGAATTTGTATTCATCATCCGAGATGAGCTCACTTGGTGGGGTCGCTTTGATCTTGATCTCCCTGGTTCCTCCCGGGGCAAGCTTAAATTCGTCAGAAATGACATCAACTGACCATCCACGAAGCGAGTCACTGGCAATTACTTCGATATCCTCCTCAACATTCCCATTATTTGTCACAAAAAGTACGAACTCCACATTCCCGGGGTATCTCTCTGCAACCTTACTCGGTGTCTCCAATGTCAGCTCTAAGTCATGTATTGCACTAATTGAGACCGATAGGTCAACGAAAGAGGGGGTCTGGCCCGTGTTTTTCTTCGAGGTAGTTCCAATGCGAATTACACCACTAGTTCCGCTTTCAACATCCTGGGCATCGAATTCAATCTCCAAAGTAACGCTTCCCTCAGCAGGAATTTTGATGCTATCGCCAATCTCAGAACCATCCACTGTGACCCTTTTTAGAACTGTAGAATCCATTCCCGATATGTAAATTACAGCGTCATCAGAGCCCCCATTGCCGGTGTTTGTTACCACGAAGGATACCGAAGAAACCCCTCCTGGGGGTAGAGAGAGACTCATAGTCCCTGGATCATCTCCAGGTTCTGCAAATGCCACTGCCATGCTGTAATCGTATATTGAGACCGTAATCGTCACAACCTTGCTTACGGAAAAAGATGCACCTACAATCCCAATCCTGATTTCAAAGTCTTCCGATAGGTTGTTTATGCTGTCAGAAACATAAATCTGGTAAATCACCATCTTGGAATCATCTGAGTCGATGGCTGTCTGTGAGATCTCGTTACCCGAAGTATCCTTGAATCTAGTCGGCCAGACTGTACTTTGGCACGAGTCATTGACGTTCGGATCACACGATTCTAGGACGAATGTATCTCTAATGTTCCCGGTGTTGGTGATTTCAACAGGGAAATCGACCCATGTCCAGTTCTTACCGGTTTGGGAATTCGAGGGAATGTAAATGGATCCAGAATGAACTGGAGCAACGGTTACGGTTAGAATTACCTCATCCCGCTGACTACCAGAAGAAGAAACAGTGAAGATGACAGAATATTCGACCTCAGCCTTCGCATCAGCTGGAACCGTAACTTGGGCTTCGACGTACAACCTATCGCAGGTTGTAGTGGAGGAACAGTGCTTGCCGTCTATTGTGACGACGGTGTATTCCAATTCCACAATCCATCCCGGGCTAAGCTCCTTAACTCCCAGTGCGAATGTATCCTGCCCATTCCCTGTATTGGTCACAAGTAGACTGGTTATTCCCGTTGCACCTGGGTTTACATTATTCATAGATGTGCTAGACAATGAAAGCGCTGCATCACGAACCTGCCCAAGCGTCACTCTAAGCAACGACTCACATCCCAATGAGGCTCCGGAACGGCCTTGGATATAGACATCAATTTGCCCTGGCTCGACCGAGTCGTCTGGTGTAATGACAAATGCAAAAATCGTCTGGTCTCCGGCTTCTTGTGGCTTCTCCAATAGCCTGCTAGTAGGGGTCTCGAATGAGAACCAATCACTTACATCTTGTCCGCTTGCAGTTGCGAAAACCGTAACCGTCCATGCTGTGTTTCCCGAATTTCGCATTGTTACCGAGTTGCTGGCAGACTCACCTGGGTCGAGAGAATGCGAATTGAATTGTAAATCAGACTCACAGGTCTTCACATCGGGGATTTCCAGCCTCAGCTCGACGCTATCATTGGCCTGATCCGCGGGGTTTGGGTCGTTGGTCACGGTTGCTTCCAGAACAAAGCAGTGATCACCGGCCTCAGTTGAGCTTCCATCAGGAAGCGAAACTGTAACCGTTGCCGTTTCGGTGTCTCCCGAGTTTAGCGTCATAGTTGCAGGCTCAACTGCAGCATCCAAACCCTCTGGGTCGCATGATCCGGATGAACCCATGGACAGTTGGATTTGCTCATTGTCCGCCTCTCCAGTGTTCTCAACCAATACTTCCCATTCGACGTCATTATCTTCGCCATCGTAGTTTACCATACCATTGCTGGGATTAGAGTGTGTCAGTGTAACGGAATACTGCCCTCCGCCTTCTGAGGAAGTAGTAACTTTGACATCTGCTTGAGCGTTATCCGATGGATTGGAACCCCAACCATTTGCAGTTACTGTAGTCTCACAGTCACCATCAGCCTGATCATTAACCGAAACCGTCAGAGTCGCAGTTTCACTCTGTCCAGAGTTGAGCCCAAAAGGAGCCTGATCTATCTGCGATGTGAAACCATTGCAGTCGTTATCCTGCGATGCCTGAAGTTGCACTGTTAGATCTTCGTCGCCGTCATTAGTTACTGTGATGGTGTATTCCGCCGGATCATCCGTGGTCGCCTGCTTGCCGGGCGAATCCGATGAAACCTGTAGAGAAGCGGCTGCAGATACTGTCACACTGAGCATGGAGAAGCACAATACGAACGCGATCAAGAGTGCCATTCTAACCGATTTCACGGTTCCACCGAATCATTCTTCCATCTAAGGACTTCGGGCTCCCGAACCCAAAAAGCTCGCAATTTCTAAGACTCTGGGGCATTGCCATTGCTGTCTTCAGCGCTCTCAGGATCAGNAACCCACTCCTCTTTAGTCGGGTCCCAAAGCCATCCTGGATAGTCTTCATATTTCTCTAGAGAAGATAAATCGGCTTCCNNCTCTANTTCCGGCCCAGACTCCATTCCTGAATCACNCTTCCAGTGTTCTTGCTTCTTCGAACCAGTACTTTCCCTCGGCCTTNGCAATATTCCATCNAAAAGNTCAGGTCTTTTCATGGATATCAGTAACACCGAAGTCATAGTCAGCAGGAACAATAAAGCTCCAGCGATCATCATGATTCCAGAATCACTCTCATTCGATCCAGAGATGACTTCGATCTGGATGGACGTGCTGCTTCCGCTAATCTCCTCNCCTTCAATCAGAGTAATCGACACAACCCCATCGGCNGAGGAATCAGGTGTGAATGCNATTTGTACTGACTTTATCTCACCTGGCTGAAGNGTCACCATTATCCCATCAGTCACTCTCACATTCCAGCTACTCGGGCCGTCAGTTACTAATCGGCTAGATATCGGGGAGTTGCCATTGTTCTGTAATTCGTAGTACAAAGTAGTCGAGTACCCCTCATGAGCCTCGTTAATGTTGACCATGGTCCACATTACAGATTTGACAGTTCTAACTAGGATGGTCTCCTTCACCCTNTCCTCTATTCCCTCACCACTCAGAACCAATTCTAGTTGTGGCTCTGAGCCTGCTTGCTCTGATAGTGGAATTACAATACTGCACCAAACAATGGTGTTCTCTCCAGCCCCAATCTTTCCCTTATTTGCCACGCATGAGGCATCCCACTCATCATTGGGTACGATCAACGACGGAGCAAACTCCCATGCNGCAGTTCCTTGATTCGTCACACGCCANCCCATGTCAAATCTTTCTGCAACCGGGTATGCACCAAGTCCAAGCGGAGTATCAGCCCTATCCACAGATGAGCCATTGATGAATACCAGTTGGTGGAACTCCACAACTGGTACTGCACCAGAAATTACCCCAAGCGTTGTGTTCCAAATGAACTCGCTGCCATCTTCTCCAAGAAGCTTCAGCTCTAGCAAACCGCCATTGGCCAGGCCATTGCCCTGTATTCCAAACTTCCAATTTACAGTTTCACCCTTGGGAACTTGTAAGTTGCTCATNCCACTGGCAACTGTCCAGCCACCAGGCTTCTGAGTAACCAGTGGAGTCAACNACAAGTCTCTGTTCCCTTCATTTGCTATTTCAAGCTCAATCTCGTGTAGCGAGTCAGACAAGATTCCCNCTTGGGTCAGCCCCGAATCAGGTTCGAAGNTCAATGAGTCATATGCTCCAACAACTAAATTCAGATCTTGNCTCCAAACATCAGCACCAACTCTTGACTTCACCAGAATCTGACCGACTAGTGTTTGCCCGTAGTCAATCTTTACACCCGGTGGTACAATGGTGATGTCTGCAGAAACTCCACCATCCTTCTGCAACGTTCCAGTGGAACCCTGTTTTGAACCCGCGAATGCTCCGAGCTCGTCGAAACCAATATCCCATCCAGCTGGAGGAACCANCTCTAGGTCATATGTCTGAGCGCCATTTCCTGCATTTCCAACAAGAATGGAGAGGGATGTNTTTTGGAACGGATCGACGATAATATTCTCAGATGGCATGCTTATCGTTGGCTGAGCAAGTACAGGGACATCGAAGAANATATCTAATTGNGATTCGATGTCNTATTCAACGTCCGTTGCAGTCACAGTGAGAGAATAGGTTCCTGGCTGAGGGGGCCCGGGGTGGACCATGGTAAGATTCACAGAAGTCGAAGCAGAAGGCCCTAGATTAACGAAAACCTGATCGAAAGATGTGAACCACGAGAATGCCTTCCCATCTGCCAATCTTATCGGATCAGAGACAGAGATGGAAGCATTAGTCTCGAATAGAGCCAGGTTAGTCATCCGAATGGACCACTTGGTGGTGATGTCAGTGGCATCTGCCAGGGTAATCCAAGCCTCATCGGATGAAGCTTGGATTCCCGGAGCACTGACTTGAACCACAGCCTCCAATACGTTATTGTCCTCGTAAAGCTCCTCAAGCTGGTTATTGGGGTCTATCTCAAGTCTGATTGTTACGTTTTTTGCCACTGCATCGGCTTGGACCGGTGTCCAGTCCCACTCCAATTCAACCGACTCAGCCGGCAGCATCCCCAGAGTTTTCGTTCCAATTAGAACGTCATTTCCATATGCCGAAACGTGAACTTCAGGGAAGGAGCCGGAGCCCTGGTTCAGAATTGTGGCTGAGAATTGAACCTCATCGCCAACCTGTGGGATCGGTGTCGAGATTTCAAAGGAAGAGGNCACGAAGGTAGGGTCTGGGGTGAGATCGTTTACGTTAACACCCCTGACTGCGATGGCGAACGGTTGGTAAGTCCTACCTCCACCATGGGAGTAGTCAATCACTTTAACGTTCCAGATTCCTACGGAGGCCGAGTCGATCAGCACCACTTCTACGTTGTTCTTGTCGTCCTTGGAACCACCAGTCTTTGACTTGCCACCCTGGAAGTCATTTCCAATGTATGTGATCTGACCATTGGGCGAAGTCACCTCTAGATTCAGATCGTTCCTCAATTGTGTGCTNCTCCATGCAGAGCCCGGGTAATCTGACCACGCTAGAACAACTTTCAGAGGCTCACCAGATCGAGTCACCTCGAAATTGTACTCTGCCTGCTCNCCGCTTCTCAGCCTTGACCTGTCATCCACGAATGTTCCTATGTCNCCATCNGG
This sequence comes from Methanobacteriota archaeon, assembly GCA_002728565.1. Taxonomy (GTDB): domain Archaea; phylum Thermoplasmatota; class Poseidoniia; order Poseidoniales; family Thalassarchaeaceae; genus UBA36. The sequence goes on from PBUX01000037.1 coordinate 6,335, forward strand.
AACTAGTGTATTTGCTAGGTCGAGTCGCCCCCATCCTTCAACCGCATTGGGAATGTCCCGCGGCTCCTGAACTCCATCNCCATCGGTATCTGACATGTCTTCCGCTCCCAGTATTAGCATGGCTTTNACTAGCGCGCCCTGTGGAGCAGGCCTTTCTGCTATCTCCATCAGATACTGCCTCACGATAGCAGAGGCACCCGCAGCTGCTGGGGTTGCCATGGAAGTTCCACTGTATTCTAGGTACCATCCAGCTGCATCCACGTTCTTCGGGGTGTTTGACTCCTGTGCCCTACATGAACGGACATAATCCCCAGGGGCAACAATNTCCGGCTTGATTCTGCCATCATCAGTCGGGCCCCAGCTGCTCCAGTAGTACATCTCNTCGGAAGAGGCGTATCTGTTTACATGACCACCAACTGTGATTACGTTCTTCGCGGTACCGGGGGCCGAAACGCCATCGNCTCTCTCATTCCCAGCCGCGAAGAGAACAGTCATGCCATCATANGTCCAATACTGATCCCATGTCGAGGTCCTGTCATCCGCGTCTTCCGACTGAGTGGTGTAGTCCCCACCAGTCCCCAGACTGCCCCAGCTGTTAGTGTGGATTCTNGCGCTCCCTGACGAATAAGCTGAGTTAAGCAAAGAAAAAATCCCCGGCCCTGCTAGGCCNCCNCCGCTTCCTTCCATGGCCTGGAAGTATAGTTTTGCCTCAGGGGCTACCCCGCTGTAAACCCCGGATGAACGAGAACCTGAGCCAAGTACTGTGCAGGCTACATGTGTTCCGTGACTGTCATTCGGATCGTTGGTATTGCCGTCTCCTGCTACATCTACGAGTCCAACAACCCGATTTCCGAAATCACCATGATCATCATCCAAACCTGAATCAGCTACAGCAACTCTCTGATTATTTCCATTCAATGATGTGATGTAGTAATTTTCTACCGCATTCNCACCAGTGTGNACTCGGGCATTGTCGTTGTGCAGGCTAATTTCATCCCTCTGAGANATATATGAAACTTCAGGACTCATCGCGAGTTCCAATAATTGTGCTGAGTNCAGGGTNCCGAAGTGNACTCCATTTGTCGGGGACCACATGTCAGACAGAAATCGTTCGACGGTAACTGAAAGCGANCCATCGGAACCATGCCCAGGACTATCTAGACGAACCAGGTCATCGTTCTTCCAACCCAGTACTTCCGAGTAGATNTCCTCTTGTTCGAGATTCCAAAGCTCTTTGTCNATCACCATCGCTACGGGAACAACATGTGTCGATTTCACAATATGAAGTGACTTCACCTTCGATAGCTCGCTCTCACTTCCTTGGATCAGGAAGCCAGAAGGTGGGACCAAGGATCTAACAGCTACATTCCCCGCCTCAACAATTTGCTCTCGCGACTCCCATAGGCCAACCTTGGGATCCACTAGTACGATTAGTAGATCCGGNCTATCCCGAGAGAAAATCTCCGGGATCTTTAGGTGAGCTTCAAAACCAATATCCGTGAATTCACCGATTGACGAAAGAGCCCCCTGCGCTCTTTCTCCCTCGCCAACGAATGTTATTTCCGGGCTACCGAGGTCCTTGATGCTGTTGGGATCGGGTGCGATTTCAATCCTCTCTCCTCGCCCGTCACCCAGATAGTCCGATTCCTCAGGAATTGAAGAAAAATTGGGAGTCGCCATNGACATATAGGATGATANTAGAAACAGCATNACCAGTATCGGTACTGAGTCCCTCATTCGTTACACCCCCAAATCCAGATATCTTTGATACTATGGGTCATTCGTGATTTAGAATCATCATAAAGTAACTACATCAATTTGAACGAAGACTCAATCGTGAAGAACTCTTGCGTCCAATATCCTACCTCTGCAGTCCAGAGATCAGCTGACTCGCCTCCGTAGTATCGGTAATCTAGACTTACCTCAATCGTATAATTCTCCCAGACAGACTCCCCGAGGATCACAAGCTCCAGATCATCACCAGGGGTNTTGGAAATCGAACTGTGCGCCGGTAGCGAATCCATGAAGAAGTCGGTTCTTGCAAGCTCCAAACCCTCTGAATCGAGGAATCTCATGGAGATGCTCACATCTTCTATTTCNCTACTTCCCTTNTTGTCCANCTCAGCGAGAACTACGTGCCCGAAGCCTGATTGCTTGTACACTANATCCATCTTNACGTTATTGTACGGAATCACCCACATCAANGCAAACAAAGTAGCTGAGGCAATCAGAAAAGCAGAGAATGANGCAAAAATTACCCTTGTCGGGGTGATTATCGATGCATGGTANCCAAGCCTCTCTAGGATTTCATGAGCGGCCTCAAGGTCCTCATCGTTTTCGCCGATGGGCCCAATTTTATCTAGCAGACCCATCAATCGAACCCCCCTAAGGTTGCAATAATGGTAAGCACCCCTGATGAGAGGGGCTCGGGCGCCATGATGTGGCTAGTGGGCCCTGAAAGACCAGGTACCATTCCAGCCAGAGTCATGTCAGAGGCAAGGCCATTGACCCCCAAAGTGGTTCCTGAGGGGACTCCACCCTTGCTCTGAGCGTCTAGAAGGACGCCCCTCAGGTCCAACTCATTGCCACCGATTTCGGCCAAGGCCCTTGCCGATACGATTACCCTACCGCTTCTAACATCATCAATCTCGATCAAACTGTAAGGCCCAACAATCTCTCTGATGTGTATTGTCGCGCTCTTCAAATCCTCACCGAGAACCTCAATTTCATCGAGGATTACTGGTGGCAGAGTGGGGATTTCCGAGGCTCTAACGTAAATCAGGCCAACCCCCTCCCCCCCAGATCGAACATTCAGACCGTACGATTCGGTTGGCTTGATAGCCAGCCTATCCGCCATGCCTTCTGCCATCATCACGATATCTCCCTTTGTATTCACCGCTCTCCCTGAGGCCTCAATGTAAAGGGACATACCGGGTTCAGATGCACTGTAGTCAAGAATCGGCATGCCTTGGAAGGCCAGGTTTTCAGTGATATCGAAGTTCAAGTCCGGTTCAGTTGTGAGATTCATAGATCCTGGAACCTTCGATAGGAACAGGGTTGCTGGCCACCATGAGCCATCCATCCACTGCATCTGTTGCAGCATTATCGAACCGACCCCCAAACCATCGACTCTGTATTGCTCTGGAACTGTCATGTCAATGGAAATGGCCGTCCCGATACTAGCCTGTATTTCTACTGTCTTCGGAATGTCTTGCACCATCATCTCCGTTCTAGTGCCTGAACCACGGTCAATTAGCAGAGCATGGAACCAATCTAGGGAGTTAGACATTGAATATAGCGTATTAGTGGAGGTTTCCGTAATTCCCCCCAGCGTCCTTGATGTTATTTCTGTGTCTAGAAGCATCGAAGTAGCGGTTCCGACAGTAAGCCCCTCTATGGTCAGGAACAGGTCTTGACCATTCACGTCTCTTAGAGAAATGACAAACTCAGACTCCTGTGGCTCCCAACCATCTAGTCCAATCGTTATACCCCAAATTTGACCGTTTTCTATCAATGTCCTGGAGACAGATAGATCGATCTTTGGTGGTAGGTTTGGGATCCATGCCCTCATGTGGAATCCGTCTGCGACTCCTGATTTGGCGGAGTTAAGTGAGACTCCGTGAACCCAGTCCGGCTCGTCTATTGAGTTGTCACCCATTTTCGCCTCAACCAAAAGGTCGAATTCTGTATCTGCGTCCAAACCAATTGAGAAGGCGAAATCACTCTCGTCCGAGTTAGCGCCCGTTGAGATATTTGTCGTCAATCCTGCTAGTGCTGTGTTTACCGATCTTCCCAAATCCGAGAACCCACCGATGAAGAGCGCGACCCCTGATAACCCTTCAGAAGAATTCAGCTGTGGTATGTCCAGCGACGCACCCGAATCCGAACTAGTCGGAACCTGTAGGGAGATTGAAGATGGCAACGGGTCTATCTGAGCAATTACAGAGAGATCGCTCCTTTGATTCGTTGGAGCATTTCCCACATTCATCGAAAACGGCTCGCCACCGCCTATTTTTGCGAATACTGTTCCCATCCCCGCCTCTCCCTCTGCACCTTCCTCCTGAGGATTGATCCAACCCACCTCCTTCAAACCGGACACTCTCGCTGAGAGAGAAGATACTCCATTTTCCGAATCATGCTCAAAGAGGAAATGATCACCAGCCATTGTCAATGGTGAATCTGAGTCACTCAATTGCGCCTCGATCAAGGAAATCTCAGTATCTGTAGACCATGATATTTCTGGTCCTGACTTCGACTCGAAGGAACTGGGGAAGCCAGAAATCCTAGCAGCCTGCTTCTGATTGCCACCCACTCCTGAGTAAAGTATCGTATCAATTGCCGATGAAGCATGATACTCAACTTCCTCAGAAGAAGCGTTAATGCTGATGCTATTGGGCAAATCTGAGAATCTAACCGATTGGTGACTTGAGCCACTAAGGTTTCCCGTTTCGTGATTCACGAAAACCAACGCAAGAGGATTGTCAGATTGCGTATTGAGTGCCATTGAAACCGTCTCAGTCTCATTGAATTCGGAAACCGAGAATGACTGGAGTCCACTGAATCTGATGCTTGCGGCCACTGGGACAAGCGGCTCCAAAGAACCGAAATCAGCTCCTAATCCCCTATCCTGGGCGAGCAATAGGTGATCTCCGGGAATTACAGGGTGGTCGGAAGAACCGATCTGCAAAACCGCTGAAGACAAGCTCATTGGCGATCTGCTGGCAGCCCAGTTGTTAGTCATCATGAGGTTGATCGATCCACCTGCTAGTCCGCCCGAGCCAGTTCCACCACTAATCACATCTACGACAGTCGAAGGTACATCATTCAACACGGTCCCGACATCAAGAAATATGTCAACTAGATTCAGAATCACGGAATCCAGAATCTTTGAGATGAAGTCAATATTCTCTCCGGAATCTAGAGATTCACCATCCTCTGTTGAATCTCCTAATCCAAAGGAACCGAATACAGCTACTGCACTAGGTATTGAATTAGCGTTAATGTGAATTCTTCTGTGATCTTCGGAAGAGCCCTGCCTCGAGAACCATGAAGTATAGTCAATCATTTCCAGAGGCTGTACAGATCTGAGCACAATCAGGCTTTCCGGAGGGTTTGCAGGGTTAATCGGCAGAGTCGGATCATCCACGTTCTGACTCGAATCCCTTGTGAAATTCTTAATCCCTATAATTAGCCCAAGCTCATCCGGTTTTTTTCCCGGGAGAACGGACTCATCCGCAGAACCAAGCAATCTGAATATGCGGTCAATCTCGTTTGACTCAAGGGATCCCTCTGGCATCCCTCTGAACCAGCCTTCCGAGTTTGTAATATTGCCAAAGCTCCCGTCATCTTGTATTTCTCCGGACCTGTCTTCATGGAAATGGAGGTGGACGTCTGCTCTCCTGTCGGCCCAATACTCAATAGTTGTCAGGCTCCTGTCTCCAGCAATTCCTGAAGACTCAGGCAAAACACCTTCTGTTCTAATTACAATCTCAGCTGAACTTGGTAGGGATCGTGAATTTCCATTTGGGTGGAACCTGGCATCGATGTAAGCGAGCTCCAGTAGCTCCTGTTCGCCATCGTCATCGGGCGCGGAGAAGTGAAAATACCCAAGACCAGCAGAGACCCCACATGAGATTTCACTCGATCTTTCCACATAAAGCTCCACTGGGTCGTATCTGTCAGGGCAATTCTCCTGCCCAGAGTTCTCAAATCTTAACGCATATGGGGAGGAAATGGCTGCAAAGGTCAATCCGGATTCGCTTGGGGGGGTGATGATGCCGAATGGGTCTGCTATCGCGGCGATCAAATCCAGAGCAAAGTTCGCTGCTGTTCCACCGAGATCGAAGAATAGCCTCTCTATCCCAACCTGAAACTGGAAGTCTTTGGGGGCCACTTTGAACCCAGAGTCCACAATCCAGACATAGCTCTCTCCTTGACCGAGGTTCAGCAATGTTCCAGAATCGGAATATGTGAATGCTTTGAGTATTGAAACCTGCAGTGAGTCCATCTGGAGCCAATGATCCTGGCTTCCGCTATTTCCGATCTCACGTACCGAGTACTCGATTCCAGGCTCTATCCACAGGGTACCATCCTCTATGCCCCACCCATCACCCATGCTGGCACTAACATCCAGCTTCAGCCCCACTTGGATGTCGTCAATCCCATCACCGTTGACGTCTATTGCATGAAGAAGGGCATCCGTGTTTGGCAATAGAATTGAAATCAGAGATGCAGTGAAACCCACTACCTCGACATTCTCCAATACGTTACCATCGACATCAGTGTATTGGGTCCAGATTGCATAGTCCGTGATATTGATCATAGTTTGCCAGATGTTCTCGACGAATCCGGGGCTGCTACCAGAACCTAGAACGAATTCGTATGGCCTGGGGTGCACTACATCCAATGGCTTAGTTTCCACAAAACTCGCACCTTGCAGCACATCTTCTGCCTGACCGATGGGACTAGAATTGTCGGTTTGCCTAACGCTCTCCCTGATCTCACTTATCACGGGACCTGCCTCCGATGAGGCGGCACTTGACTTCAGAATCTCACCTCGCTCATCCAGTAGATCACTTAGCTCTTCCAAGACGCCAAAGTCCCTAGATTCAAGACGAGGCTCACCTTTTACCACTGCGAAAGAGTTTGCAATTGGCAGTAGGATTGAAGCCAGTATAATTAGCGTAATGCTAACTGGGAGCTTGGAGTCTCCAGATTCGGATTCGGCACCTCTCATCACCCCCACCTCCCATGGGTGCGATATATGGTATTGCCTTGGTTGANTCAAGCACNCTCATGATTTCAGCTTAGTTCGCGCTCTCGTCATTTTCAACGAGATGCTCGAAATCNCATGATGGGCATTTGGTGTATGCCGATTTCACCCCTTCTGGGAAAACCAGCTCAAATGGCNGATGGCACGATGGACACTCCCTCACNGATCTATTTTCAGAGGCATCCAATGCCCCACTAGTTTGGTCTTCGAACCCAAGNTCGTTCAGTTCAGATAGCAAGNCTAAATCCTGCTCATCATTGAGNGNGGCACTCCCTTCTTCTATAAGGGCACTAACATCTAATTCTGAGACAACACCCCCTCTAGGCTTCTGNGCGTAGTATTGGGAATCCAAATCNGTNTTAGCCCATATAGCCGGATCGACTGGTTTCTGCGACTCCTGATCTTCCTCTNCCTCAGTNACTTCTTCTTTCAAAGAGATCTCCGAGACTCTCCTACTTACAGCAAAGTTGTACGCAACCAAACCAAGGACACNTATCAAACCAACAAAAACCAACAAAATCGTTGCTTTACCGATTACTCCCAAANCATCTCCCTGTGCATCTTTCTGAACATTCACTAGTATCTGTTTTTCCTGTATCAGGCCTGCTTCATTCTCAACCCTGAGGAAGATGTATTGCGGCCCATCTTCGTAAAATGTGTGTATCACCCGGGCATCATCTATTGATGACTCTGAACCTGAGCCCTTGTTGAATATCCANGAGTAAATCAAAAACNGCGACTCATTGTCGATCGCGAGGGCCTCTAGCGCAACAGGAATCCCTACTGTAGCGATAACATCTTCCTCCGTGGCAGTGATTATTGGAGGGGTGATGTCAATGAACCTAATTGTTACATTGTCTTTGGATTTATGGCCAGCCAGGTCTGTAACCTCGAGAGACAAATCGTGATCNCCAGCTGAGAAGTTGCTTGTAATGTCGATTGAAAGCAATGATGATTGCTCCGAGATATTTCCTTCCGAGAGAACNGTCACCCCGTCAATCTTCCACTCAACATGGTCCACACCCCAGTTGTCCGAGAAAGCTCCGCTAATCATCAAAGTCTCTCCAAAGCTTTTGGTTACTGGGCTATTTGCNGATATGTCGACAAATGGATTTGANAGATCCGATACGTTCACTGTTNCGGTCGAGTTNGAATTCTGACCTTCAACGGAAGAGATTGAAAGTCCGATTGAGTATTCACCGGGGGCAGGCCAACTTTTTGTCGCCACCGGGCCGACCTGATCGGCAAAACCATCGCCATCCCAGTCCCACCTGAAGCTCNCCTCATCTATTTGATTGGACTTATTCGGACTCTCCATTGCGGAAAATTCCACTTCCTGTGAGACGTCTACTGNATCAAGATCGGATTCGCTAGTGATTATTGGTTGCAGTATCGGACTAATTGATACCGTCACAGTCACCGCAGCAGGNGAATCACCTGCGCTACCGCCACCCGGCCCCTCTTTGTTGTCGATCACAACATACAACTGCTCGTTTTCTATGTCNCTAACCTTCCACAGAAGGACCCTCTCGTCGATGATCTGTAGCATATCGGCGGAAAATATCCTAGAGGAGGTCGATCCAGTGCTTGAGTAGGAGGAAAAGTCAGATTCGGTCATTACGAAAATATCGGGGCTGCCTTCCATGGTTCTTGCATGAATGTTGAGAAATGACCCCTCATCAACGGCAAAAGGACCGTGCGAAACTGAAAACGAGTTCACCCACAACCTATGTATGGAATCCGAAAGAGTGTAGGGNCCAGAATTGANCATCCCTGCCTCGATGCTTACTTCCGCCGATTGTCCACCCTGTCCTCCTTCTCCCTCGTCTTGCGGGTGGTTCTTGTTGTCAATCACAAGGTACCAACCAGTCNTAGGCCTATCATCGGGAACCTCCCAATGCCATTCTCCATCACCCGAGAAACCCTCGAAAACCGAATCAGACTCCCATACCGAGTCGCTTCTGTAATTCTGCCCACCAAGATAGACGTCCAGATTAACNGCTGGGAATAGCAATATGTCAATCTCGACGTCNGTGTCGATTCTGAAGAACAGAGTACTGCCNGGATCCAGTGTCCCCAAGTTGATCTTCATGCAAGCTTGGTCAGATAGCACAACGTCACTCGATAGCTCTCCCGCTTCTGGTAAGCTAGAGTTTTCACACGAAATGACCTCTTTGACCCCATTTGCNGCATTTACCCCCGTTGAAAACAGCAACAGGATAGCNATGGCCAGTTGGCCTGAATTCCTCATCGNCCGACCGTCTGCGCGGAGCTTATGAATCGTACTGAGGTCCCGTTCGACCNAGTATCGTCTAAGGGTTCCTGGGTATGGGNGTGGGGGGAAACCACCTCAGAACAACCACATCTCCTATGGAACGCACCCATTTCCAGGGGATCGCAACGTGCGTTCGACCCTCAACCAAGGACTCAGGAGGATCCGAAACGAAGATATGGGTGCAGGACCAATCACCAACATCAATCACAGCGTCGTGCACCGTACCCAATAGGCGACCATCGGGAATAATTACCGGTAGGCCCCTGATTTCTGAGGCATGACGGTCTGCCATATGAGGCGCTGAAGAGCACGACGCATCAATATGACGATTGAAAGGCCCTATTTGCCCCTGTTCTTGTTCGCCTTCAAGCTAGGTCGNAGCTTCTCNGCACCCTTGCCCTTGTTGAGCAGACCGCGCCCCCTCTTGCCGGCCCCTGTCTTCCCGCGCATAGATCGACCACGNTGACTGGAGCCAGATGAAATCCAACCAAGGTCCTTGTCGGATTTTATTGCAGGGTGAGAAGGATCAATTAGAATTACCTCGTAGAACTTGTTCTTGCCGTCCTCGCCAACCCAATATGAGTTTAGAACCTCCATATTTGGGTACCTTCTATCAGCACGTTCCTCAGCAATTCTTTGGATGGACTTGCCCATTGTGATNTTCTTCACTCCGGCCTTGGAGGGCTTCCTTTTCATGTGGACCTTGCCNTTCCTTAGGCCACCACGCCTCACTCTTGTGCGTACCAGAACCACGCCTTGCTTTGCCTTGTATCCGACCCTTCGGGCAGCNTCCAATCTTGTCGGCCTCTCTACCCTNGTGAAGACAGGCTCTCTCCTCCATCCTGCCATTCTGGAGCTTCTATACCTTTGAGGCAGACTCTCCTTAGGNCTCTTCCAGGTATTCCTAACATGCTGGTAAAGACCCATTCTGTCACCTCTAGCGGCCCGCCGACCTTAATCTCCTTTATGAGCCTGCTTGCATACGCGTAAATGATGGATGACCAAGATACTCAAGTCGAGCTAGTCGAACGTGTTAGCTTGAATCCCCATGAGATGATCATTCCGACGAATCTCGAAAAGAGNCTCGCGAAATTAAGAAAAATTGGATTTTACAAGCCTATCATCGTCGACTCTGAGACAATGGTGATTCTCGATGGGCACCACAAGTGGAATGCCGCTGGAATTCTCGNACTCATTAATGTCCCAGTGCTCAAGGTAGGATATCTCCAGTCCAATTCCATAGAAGTAGAAACATGGCCTGACTGTGGAAGGGCAGAAATCACGAAGGACGAGGTCATTGGNATGGGNCTATCCGGAGAACTCTTCCCCCCAAAGACGAGCAGGCATTTCTTCCCATTCGAAATTCCAGAGATTAGAATACCTTTGGACGAATTGAAGTAATTGTGGTCCGCGCTCCCGGACTTGAACCGGGGACTTCCTGATGGCTGCCCACAACCTTTGTGTTCCTGTCTACAGTCAGGCGCTCTAGCCAACTGAGCTAAGCGCGGTGGTTTGTGGAACCGCCATCNCCTTATCTCGCTTTCCGGTTNTGGCCCCTCAAAAATCTCGTTTGCCCCAATCTCTCCGGCCATTCGCCAACCGTCGAATAATCGCCTTCTGAAACCAGTTAATGCCCTCAACGGTTAATAATGCAAAGATTGGACTGGCCAAGCAGAAAGGCAGAGATGCCAGGGATGCACGAGGCGGATATATGACAGGGATACCAAGCGGCGAATTGGGAACAGAAGGGCCTGAAACTGCAAAGGAAAGGGCTCCTACCGCACTCAGGGACACTGAGCTCGAGAACTTCGGTCCGCCAGATCCAAGGATACTCGTCTGCGGNTGCGGGGGGTCAGGTAACAATACCATGAACCGGATCACCCATATAGGCGTCGAGGGGGCCATAACCGTTGCAATCAACACCGATAAACAACACCTGGACAACACTCGGGCCATGCAGAAGCTACTACTGGGAAGGCACATCACTAGGGGCCTTGGNGTAGGCGGAGATCCAGCCACAGGAAGAAGGTGTGCCGAGGCCGGCAGAGAAGTAATCACAAAGATAGTCTCCGGTGCGGATCTTGTGTTCGTAACTGCTGGATTGGGCGGTGGAACTGGAACTGGAATAGCACCAATTGTCGCCGAGGAAGCCAAGAGATCGGGTGCCCTGGTGGTGGCNGTGGTCACTACACCTTTCAACGTCGAGAGGAAGAAGAGGATGCAGCAGGCACTAGAGGGACTGGACATGGTCCGCAAAGCTGCAGACGCGGTTCTGGTCCTCGACAACAATCGCCTATTGCATTTCGTCCCAAANCTGCCATTAGACGAAGCCTTCAGCATCATGGACCAGTTGATCGCGGAAATTGTGAAGGGGGTCGTTGAGACTATCACACTACCCAGCTTGATCAATCTCGACTTCGCTGACGTCAGATCAATAATGAAAGGAGGGGGAGTAACAATGATGCTCTACGGTGAGAGCGACCAAGGTCCCGAGGAGGTCGTCCACGAGAGCCTCAACCATCCTTTGCTAGATATTGAGATTGACGGAGCGACCGGCGCTCTGATCCATGTCACCGGAGGGCCATACATGACCCTAGAGCAGGCGAATCAAGTCTGTGACCTCATGACCGCACGGCTATCTCCGAATGCAAACGTCATCTTCGGGGCCCGCCAGGATCCTGCGTTCGGNGACACGATCAAGGTGATGTCAATAATCACTGGAGTTGCTCANGAGCGCCTGGATATGGAGATGATGAGCGCTGACATGCTCGGTGANGCATTAAACATCGCAAGAAGANGCCGTGAGAGGCAAGANGGTGGCTTCCAGAGGTTCGATTAGCTTACACAATNTATGGGAAGACTCAAACGGGAGGGAAGAGGNATTATGGTCATGCAGAGGATGAATAAGACCCTGTTCGTATCTTTCCTGGTNCTCTTCTCCGTGTCTGCCGCCCCAGCATCAGCNCAAGAGGCCGTCGAGNATCCAAAGCAACCCTCCGTGGATAATCCCCACATGCACTTCTGGGGGACTGACGACCTNTCATCCTGCTGGACGCACTTCGACTCGAATGACTCCAGTGGCTCCACTGAGGGGGGATATGGGCAGATGGACTTTGCACAGGGCCAGAGAATCGATGTCGAATACTCCTGTGCCATGCAAGAAAGCTTCCAGCAAGATATGTATCTCGACTCTAACGGAACAATAGAAGTTCGCGTAGTCATAAACACATGGACCGGAAATTGCGGTGAAAACGATGACTGCGAGAATCTAAACATCACCTTATTCAAGGGAGTGGTCCAAGTCGCCAGACAAGAGTTCCCAGCCGTTGACAACAATGGCAATGATGAGAGTATAATTTGGGAAATCCCAGTCGATGCCAACATGACAAGGTGGAACAGAAGCGGCGAGGAACCCAGGATCCAGTTCGAGTACTCTATGCCTGGTTATAGTGGCNTTGACTGCCTCATTCCCGGGTTCTCCTGCGAAGGGCACTTCGGAATGTACTACGAGAACAATGAGGATGGTAACGATGCTCGTGTCATCTTCCCAGTCATCAACAAGACCGAGGCCGGAATCGAGGACGGCCCCGGTTCCGGTAGCGATGACTCCGGGTCAGGGCTTCTACCTGGGTTCGGTTTGCTTCTTGCCCTAAGCTCCCTTGCCATGGCTTCCATCGCAATTGGTAGAAAACCCCCTCTCGACGGTTCTGAAACCATGGAAAAAGAGTAACAAGCGATAACCTCTAACCAAGTATTGCCACTGGGGGAATGGATGAACACCACNAGGGGCACCTCCATCTTTTTGGCATGGNTTCTCGCATCCTCAGTCNTCCTTTCCCCTGCAACAGCAAATTATGCAAACCCGAACCANCCCTCCATAGTGAACAATATGTTGCATTTCTGGGGGAACGAGGACATCTCTGACTGCTGGGAGAACTTCGACTCAGAGGGCTCAATGGGATCTGCGGACCAGGGATATGGCGAGGAGATCGATGGTGGAGANGCAGAGAGGCTGGAAGTCAGCATTTCCTGCCGAATGAAGTACACTCTGGAGGAGAATATGTACCTCAATCCGACCGGGAAGATTCTGATCGAGATCGGTGTAAGGCTGGATCANGCTGAGGCCGAGTCAGATGAAGACAAGGACCTCACAGTGACCCTGTTCAAGGGGGACCTAGAGATTTCGAACAAGTCCTTTCCGGATTTGGATACTGATGAGGAAGTACAGCTTTCGTGGGAATTAGGCGTTTCCGAAGACTCGATCTGGTGGAACAAGAGTGATGGCGAGCCCAGAATCNGAATCGAGGTCTCCAAAGTCGGATGGGACNCTTCGGGAACCCCATGCACTGGACCACTCCAAGTTCTCAAGTGCGGGGGTTCTTTCAGGCTTTACTACTCAAACAACCAGGAGGGACTTCGCACCCAGATCAAGTTCCCAATCAACGACGCTCCAGAAGTTTTGCAAGTAGTGGGGGAGGAGGGTGGCTTCACACCGGGATTCGGGCTAATCTCAGCATTCTCGGTATTGGCGCTAGCAGTCATAGTTCCTCGAATGGAACATCGGACTCCTGCCCGTCATTCAGACTCTTCACTCTGATCTTGCCTTCCTTCCATTCGTCTGGCATTACCATTACTAGCCTCTCTGCGCCCAACCTATCCGAGTGCCTGAAGACCCACTTCATTCGCTTTTCCTCGAGGACCAGATCCACCCTTCTGCCCNTTTCTCTCAGAGCTTTAGCCACCTGCATCGCNGGACCACGCAGATNCTCGCCCATTCCAAAAACTACGTCATCNACCTCTGNGCCTAGTTCTGGAGTTAGTCCCTTAGACTCTAGGAGNTCCAGGATTACCATGTCTCCAAAACCAAACCCAGTTGCAGGCAGATCCTTTCCTCCCAGCGTTCCAATCAGCCTGTCATACCTTCCACCACCGCAAATTGCCCGCAACTCACCNGCTCTGTCGTGGACCTCGAACACCGGTCCAGTGTAATACGCTAGCCCCCTGACNACAGAAGCGTCAAATTGAACCCAATCNGAGAAATCATACGCGTCAATGAGGGAAAATAGATCCACCAGCTCACTGACTGCCTCGCTGTCGGGGTCAAGAGAATTTTGCAAGTCATCCAGTTTCTTGGAACTGAGGACAGACTGTATGACCTCGATCGACCCTNCTTCNATTCCCAAATCCGACAGCTGTTCNGCGATTGCTTCCGCTGGCAGGCGGTCTAGCTTGTCAATAATCACGCAAGCCTTCTCAAATTCGACACCCACAACCCCCTGTGAACCCAGTACCTCTTCAAGCACCTTCCTGCTGCTGACTTTTATCACGACATCTTCCTGGGAGAGGCCCACACCTTGGAAAAAATGGGTTAGGACTGAAAGCAACTCAACATCCGCCGCCAGCTCCTCAGAACCCCAAATGTCCACATTCCATTGGTAGTGCTCCCTGCCCCTCCCTCTTTGCGTCCTTTCATATCTCCAACACTGTGGGATCGAGTACCATTTTATCGGAAGCGCCAAAGCACCCGATCTAGCCATNACCATTCTCGCCAGTGAGGGTGTCATCTCAGGCCTCAGGGAAACCTTGCGCCCACCTTTGTCCTCGAAATTGTAGAGCTGCTGCGTTATCTCCTCNCCGGCCTTTCTCGTGTACAGCTCCTCACTTTCTAGAACTGGGGCGTCATATTCTTCGAATCCATGAGTCCTGGCGGCAGAATGGAACATTCCAAACAGCCAGTTCCTCACTCTCATTTCATCGGGATAGAAGTCACGAGTACCCCGAACGCCCTGTGCCATGGTAGTGCCAAGAAGAAAACCACTTCAAGCCCTACGGCGATTTTTGAATTCTTCAAGCCTTTCTTGGCGTGTTATGCGACCATCAGAGAGTGGGAAAGCGAATACCCGAAGCGCCAAAAATGAGAGAAATCCAAAGGCTGCAGTGTTCGCAGCCCATGTGTATAGGTGATTGTATCCCAGGATGTCCGTGAAGTATGCGATGGAAGCAGTTGAAATTGCCCATAGAACTGTGTATATCCCCAGCATTACGTAGAGGCTCTTGGCATATCCNGTGAGNGACTCAAATGTGAGCCACCTNTGTAGGAAGTGCGCTTGTATGGAACTTAGGAAATATGCTATGGCCCAAGCGCTAGATGCCTGCCAACTGGCAACCAGCACCATTCCGTACATCCAATCGTAAAGCAACCAGAAAACAACGACATTGATGCACCCAACGGCACAGTATGCAAAGTATTCCCTGAGAAGCTTACTCAGGGGGTATTCCTCGCTAATCAACCGCTTATCCACCCAACCAGTCCCCCAGGGTCTGTGAAATATGAATTGGGACATCCTCCGCAATCAAACCAGGTCCAGAGCTNTCAGCAGCCCTTCTCCCCGACTCCCTGATTAACGCGGAGCCCAGTCTGGTAGCAGACCAGGGGGTCATTCCCTGTGCCATTAGGCCGCCTATGGNCCCTGCTAGCAGATCACCCGTTCCCCCAACTGCCATCCTTGGATCACCGCCTGTAGAGTAACAGCGCCTCCCCTCCGNACCTGTAATTTCATCCACTGCACCTGTNACAATAATCGCCACTGATTCGCCCGATGAACCCGAAATCGCCTCCGGAGGGGGCACATCNCCCAGCCATCGGGACGCCTCATTGGGATGTGGGGTTGCAACGCCAACTAGCCCCTTCATCCACGNTCCAATGGGTAGGGCACGNATCCCCTCAGCATCGATAACCGTCGGGATCTCATTTAGTCGAGCGAGATCGAGCAACTCNGATACTGCTGCCGTCGTCTCCGGACTTCTGCCAAGTCCCGGACCAACCACCATGGCATCAGGACTTCTGGAAGAACTTAGGATTTCTGAAATCGAGTCAATTGAGTTTNGGGTCAAGGCNTCTTCGTCCTCCAGGGCCTCCCTAATCAGTGTTGGAGGCCACTCAACACGCTCAGAAGCAGCCCTAGGCATAGCTACATGGACCAGATCGCAACCACTCCTTGCGGCTGCCATTCCTGCAATGATCGGTGCGCCATGAAACGGNCCGCCTCCGATGACCAGCAAACGACCCCGGTCCCCCTTCTTCGCGCCTTTGTCAATTGGGGGGTATCTCGCTATGTCGCCCCTGCCACAGTCTTCCACTTCCCTGGGCCAGGGTAATGGNGAAACCGAAATTTCNCCGCATTCTAAAGAGTTGAGGCCCNTCTTCTTCGAATGGAATGTAATTGTAAAATCGGCACTCAGTGCTTCATCGCCGCCAATCCCGGTNGGAATNTCACATGCGAGAATNGGAGAATCCAGAGATCTCGCCCAGTCTGCAATCTCAGCAATTGATCCCCTGAGATCTTCTCCCGGACCTAGGGCCCCAGCACCCAGCAGGCAATCAACAATTAGTGCAAANCCCCCTGTAGGAATTGAGGGCCAGACAAGGACATCTACAACTTCTGACGCCCTTTCCCTTGCCTCCTTAGCCTCGGGCGACTTAGAATCACTGTGACTGGCGACCACCAGGACTTCCCGACCCGCACCTGCTAGATGCTCTGCAGCAACAAATCCATCTCCGCCGTTGTTACCCGGTCCGCAGAGAAAAACCACTTCACCTTCATCCGCAACCTCTTGCACCTTTTTCGCAAGAGANACTCCAGCTGCGCCCATTAGGAACGCAGGGTCGATGCCCAGNTCCTTCGCGTTTTCATCGAGAACAGCTACTTCTAGCCAGTCCATCTCCCAACATGCGGGCTCCATAGTCATCCTCGATCAAGCAAGCTCGGCCTCATAGATCGATCCATCAGCCCTNTTACTTGCTTTCTTGCCACTTGCGACTCCTGGAATTTCCTCTCCCCTGCTCACAACTAGGGGGTCATCCCCTCCTGGCAACATGTCTATTGGAACTTCGGCCCCTTCTGGCACATTTCTGTAGAGGGGCCTAGAAATAAGAAATTGATTGAAGCCAATGAATAGTGCCGCAGTCACGCCCCAGAAGAGCAAAATAATCGATATCCCATGGGGGTTAGATGGATTCCAAGGATCGTGAACGTTAGCNAGTAGGTCTCCGAAGTATGATAGCATTAGAACGGCGAACATAAGTGGGAACCCAAGATACATGATTATGTCCCACCACCTGCCTATCCACCAGTCATTGTCCCCTGTATTGATGAAGTCATCACGGAACGATGACACACCATAGTCAAGATAGTCCCTGAAGTCAAATGTATCAACATCGTTCTCAATCTGCCATGACCTATACCTNGACCAGCCATATTTCCAGATACTGTATGCAATGAAAAGTCCACTAAACATGAGCCCATATCCCCAAATGTGNTCCTGAACTTCTAGGAATTGTGGGAATGCAACCCCCGTGGAGGCGTCTATCTTTATCCAAAGAGCTGCACTTGGCAAACCGAAAAGGAAAATTGCCACACTGGTCAGGGCNACTGACTGCGAACGCTCGTATCCATGGTCAACAAAGTTCCTGACACATAGCTCCACGGTCGAGATCATCGAGGTCAGTGCTGCAAAAGACAGGGCAAGGAAGAAGATGGTGACCATAAGTAACTGGACAATTGGCCCTCCTGGGGCTTGAGCAAAAACCTCTGGNAGAACTAGGAAAGTAATGGCAGAGCTGCCACCTGAAACCGCGCTCAGAGGATCATCAACTACAGCGAAAACAGCCATCATNACGGTCAAACCAGCGATGATGCTGATGCTGTTATTTGCCAAACACATNGTCGCCGCATTNAGNGTCGTGTCCTCGTCCTTTCTCATGTACACAGAGTAGGTTATCGCCATCCCCATTCCTGCTGAGCAGGACCAAGCAGATTGGGAGAGGCCATTGATCCAAGTCTCAGGCTCCAGGAGGTACTCTGGTTGAATACTGAACATGTAGACGAAACCATCTAGGCTACCATCCCTGATATCCATTACNAATGACAGGAACAGAGCGCTGAACAAAAGCACAAAAAGNGACACCATCAACGTAACGTTTGCCTTCTCTATGGCCTTTGCNCCCTTCCATATCGCTGCCATNGTTATCATNACAGCGAGAGCCTGGAAGAAAATTACCTGCTCAGGAGACTGGAGGAAATTATTCCAGACTTCTATTGTGTCGACTTCATTTGAGAGNCCCCCTCTGATNGCCGATTGGAAGTAGTTGATGCACCANCCAGTAACGACAGCATAGTAGAANCCGATGGCAGTGGAGATCCANGCAGTCCAAAGCCCCATCCATGCAAANCTCCTACCCGCAAATATCCGAAAAGTCCCAACAGTCCCCACTCTGCTTCTCTTTCCCAGTGCGAACTCTGCGATTATCAGGGGNATAGACCAGAGGAATAGGAAAATCAGCCAAGGTACGAGGAATGAGCCACCCCCATTCGCACCAACCATCCTTGGGAATCGCCAAATGTTGCCAGTTCCTATTGCCGCGCCAATCGTTGCGAAAATCAGCCCTAGTCTACCGCTGAACTCATCTGAACCNCCNGATTGCATCACTAACCGTCTCCTTCAATCNTCTCATCGTCAGGCATCCCAAGNACNCCCCCATCCTCGTCAAACATGGCGCGAAGCGTGAAACCCAGNCCNCCCCACACCATTGTNGCAATGAATCCGAACATTAGCAANGCCAGAACTCCGGATCCGAATGGCGCCCTGTAGGGTATGGNCAATTCGTAATAGTTAGCNGCATCGGGATCCGGATATGTGAATGGAAAGGCCCCTCCAGTCGTGCCAAGCATGGCCTTGTAGTGTATCTTGCCAACAGAAGTATCAGGCATTGGTATGTGGGAAACTATTCGTGTACCATTGCCACCATCGAGAAGCTCGCACATTTCCCCAGTCTCGCTAAAAGCCGATCTCTCCCAATCTACAGAAACCCACTCAGTTGGCCCGAAATCGTCCTGCAAACGCGTTGGNTCAACGAGCCTCCACATTAGGTGGGTACGATTGAAATCAGGTGTGAAGGGGAATGTCTGATCAAGGCACATTCCCACTGGTATGTCCCCCTTCCCCGGAACTGAAACCTCATCCGGCCCGTCAATCCACTGGTTCGAAGTGGTATTTTCGATTCCGACAACTGCACGATATCGCGGGTCATCTGCTATTTCGACCATGTAGAATGGAACCCCTAGATTTTGAACAGCAATATGGGCAATATCTTCAGGAAGCTCATGGAACGCATTTCCTATTTCTATGGTGTAGCAGTACGAGTTATGCACCCCGTAGTGCCAATCGCAGAAGTCCCCAGTTGTTGGGTACAAGTCCGAAGATTGCATTGGCGCGTAATCAGTCATTTCACCCATGACGTTTCCGTGGAATTCCAAGTACTCCTGATCGGGGTTGTCACAATCCGTGCAGTGGCCCCATGGCCANAGNACTAGCTCTGAGTATGAGTGCCAAGTCAGAGTTGTCTTGAANTCAGAAGCCCCGTCACCGTCATCGTCATTCATTTCCGTNAAGTCCTGGATGAACTTGGTCTCNGGCTCTGTGTTNCCGCCTAGCCAATCCTCATCAGTCTGGCCATCTGCATCATCGTCCTTCCCATCTACGTGATCCTCGTTNACCAGCCCATCGCCATCATTGTCCTCGTAGTTCACGGGTCCGTTGTAGACGTCGTTGTTCGGTCCANCNGCATAGCAGAAGCCCGGGAAAAGGGGACCTGTGGCCCCTAGTGGTGCNCCCCANTCGAATTGGTAGTTTCGATTCAGGTCGACNCCATCGCACCCCTCATCGACCTGCTCATCAACATCCGGAATCGGCGTCACTCCAGTATGGGTGTTGTCTCGAAGGTTTTTTCGCCANCCAGACCTGTAGCAGCTCTCCCAAGCGGAATATCCGCAGAACTCCTCCATGTCGTANCTGACACCGTCTACATTTAGCATGGGAATGAGGTAAATTTCACGAGTGTTGACCATGTCTGTTATGAATTGCTCACTGAAGTCCTCGTCTACCCCAAGGTCACCAGGCCCGCATAGCGTTCCATCCCCATTGGAATCCTGGGCCGATACATTTAGCCGACTACAGTCCCCATCGTTGTCGATACCATCCCACCCATCTTCATCGACCAGGCCATCTCCATCGTTGTCTATGCCTGCCTTGCCATAGTAGTAGGCCACGGTCTCCAGGAAGAACATTGGAACCTCGAACGACATCCACTCCCGGGCATGATGGTTACCAACCAGCATAACATCAGGGCGATCGGGATAATTNCCATCATCGCCATTGAACTCGTTATACTCCCCACCTTGGACGTTGGCTGTGATTTTCATCCAAGGACTGGGATGGTTGTAGTACCACCCCTCGTACTCGTTTGAAGTCATCACATCGCCCCTAGCGTTTTCTCCACCAAGAAGACCCTCGTGAAACTGCAGGAAACCCGGATAATATGCTGCCAGAGTCTCCATCCTCTCTTTCATAGAGAAG
Organism: Methanobacteriota archaeon; assembly: GCA_002728565.1. Lineage (GTDB taxonomy): Archaea > Thermoplasmatota > Poseidoniia > Poseidoniales > Thalassarchaeaceae > UBA36. The sequence goes on from PBUX01000037.1 coordinate 26,797, forward strand.
TAGTCATAGTAAGACCTAAACTGAAGCTGATCAAAATCCCCATGCGGCCCCCATGGGAAAATCTGGTTGGCGTATTCGAAAGACCAGATGTCCTCAGGGTCTTCCTCAGCCTCCTGCGCAGCTGTGTTCGGCGCGATAGCAGCGGGAGAGGCAAGTGAAAGAAGAAGCGGCAATATCATCGCTATAGTCGGTATGTTTCGGCTAGATGCCCCCTCCGGCGCAACGAAACTCCCCTCATCTCTGGCCATGTTACTATCTGGGCGAGTAGCAAGTACGTATTGAATCGTACGGAAGCCGGTCCAATACAGGTCTTTTCTTTTCAAGCAGAGTATATTTTTTGAATAACGCCAAATGCGAGTAGTCTATGCAGATAGCAAGCGAAATGAATGATTTTATGAGTGGCGACGGAGATTTCCTCGGATTCTCAACAGGAACTCTCACGATCATTCTCGCCTTTCTTCTACTCAGCGTTTTCTCGGGACTACTGTCTAGGAAGTTCCTTTTCCCAAGAATCTTGGACATCCTGTCAAAGACGGAGAGGATAGATGGCAGGGACTTGTTCGCCCCCAGATCACTGGGATGGATGATTGGATTACTTGTTTTCTGGCAATCACTTTCTTGGATGTTCGAAGAGACTGAGCCTGTTTGGAATGCTGGCTCCATGGAAATTACGATGGAGCTTTCAAAGGCTGGTTTTGTCTTTCTTATGCTAGTGGCCGCCTACAAGCTAGTCGACTATCTGGATGCTTTCATTGTGGTCGAAGGGGAGAATATGGCAGCACGAAGATCATTAGCAAGCGTAGCAGAGTCAATTGGCAGGATGGCAGTGATGATCGTCGGCGTCTTTGTCATCGCAGGATTCCTCGGCTTCAACCTAAATGGGTTAATTGCCGGATTAGGAATTACCGGTTTAGCCCTGGCCCTGGCTGCTAGGGACTCGGTGGCAAACGTTTTCGGCGCCATTTCCATAATTGTCGATCAACCATTTAATGTTGGGGATTGGGTCATCGTCGATGGAGTTGAAGGGGAGGTTGTTAGCATCGGCCTGCGAACCACCATGCTTCGAACTAGCGCGGACACAATGGTCACTATGCCGAATTCGAATATCACCAATTCGGCTGTCGAGAACTTTAGCATGAGGCGATTCAGGAGAATCCGACCCAACTTCGAATTCGAGGAGGAGA
>PBUX01000038.1 GCA_002728565.1 Methanobacteriota archaeon
CTACTTGGCGACCCGACATCTGAAGTGCTGTTGTATGCACTAGATCCACAAACCTCGCTGCTGCAACCATGGCATCAGCCCTTCGGTTCATGGGAGTTGTACCGGCATGGTTGGTCTTCCCCTCGACGGTGACATTCCATCTCATAATCCCGACAATCCCTTCCACAACTCCCACGTCTATCCCATCCTCATACAATACCGCACCCTGTTCAATGTGAAGCTCCAGAAACGCCTCCACTGATCCCTCACTTCGGCGTACCTCTTCAAGTCGATCTGGATTTCCCCCGAGTCTTCGAAGTCCTTCTCCTATTGTAAAACCTGATGCAGTAGGTATATCCAGTTCAAATTTCTCTAACTCCCCAGCCAGGGCTCTGCTACCCGTTTTACCCGCTTCTTCATTCGTGAATACTGCTATTTCAAGTGGGTGTCGGGTTGTATAGCCCGCATCTGCGAGTGTTGTGGCAACTTCCAATGCCGCCATCGAACCGATCTGCCCATCGTAGTTACCCCCTCCCGGAACAGAATCAATATGCGAACCCAACATAATCGGAGAAGCCCCAGATTCAGACCCAGGCTTAGTAGCAATCAGGTTGCCAGCAAAGTCTGCGGAAGGAGTAAAGCCTACTTCAGCTAGTAACCCAGACATCCAATCCAGAGCTTCGAGATTCGCATCACTGAAAGCAACTCGGTCAATACCACCAGCAGCGTTGGCACCAAATGTTGCAAGCATTCTCATCCGATCATTCAGTCGAGCACCATCAACTTTTAGATTTTGATCAGAGAGTAGGTCAAACCACCTATGCGACCGCGATTGCAGTCCCAGCCAGCCTAATCCAGCGAGTCTATTGAAGTGTCGTCTATCCATAAATTCATCTCAGAAATATTTATCCATTCACATAGGTGAATATAGAACGGACTGACCAAATAAAGCTATGATATCAGTCCTGCTATGGACTCTGCTTGGTTAGCAGTTTTACAACATTGGAACCTATGGCTCTTCTATAAGTGGTCCAACGGTAGAATCTATGGCTTTGACAAGTACCCAGCCTACTCCAATCCCCAAAAACGCCCCGATTCCTAACGACACTAAGTTATATATTGATTTAACTGGCAATTCAGCTGGTAAGCGACCAAGCCAAGAAGGAGATTATGCCGTTTAATATTGCACCATCGAAGGCAATGGCATCAAAGCCAAAAACAGCTCCAACACCAATAATAAATTTGAAAAAATCCGAGGGTGAACTTTCTCAGGGGCCCGGCCCTGAAAGTTTTTCATAAGGAATCCGCTTGGATAAACAAACCACTATCTAGACCTTAGCTGGGTCTCATGGGTTTTGCCACACCATGAGACCCAGCTAAATCAATTGGCCTGGAAATTCAGAGGCTCAACTGCCTTCAGCTAAACCTTTCACTGCGTCAGCGAGCATTTCAACTTTCTTAGCATCCCGTGACCGTCCTGCCATTCCACGGATATTGGACGATAGATCGGAGAGAGTAGTCTGCCTGGCTGCTCCCGATTCACCTTCTGCTTCCTCAAGACTGGTCCGTATCGCATTGATCCTGCCTGAGGGTATCGCATTAGAGCGTTCAAGTTGGTCTATATATGCTTTTGCCAAAGAGAAACTGACGGGCCAAACAATTTGAGGCTGGCCTTGTGAATTCAACTGCTCGAACTTTACGGTCGCTGCAGCATCAATCTCGTTCTGCGAGATCGCTTCACTTGGAGTCAATTCGAAAATATCAAGACCTCTAGCAATTTCAGAACTCACGAGCAGGCCATTATACCAATAGACAGACCAGCTTCCGCCCATCCCCATGCGATCGGCCTCTGTCGGCCCGCGATCGTGGTATGCAATCTCAATGGGGTTGTTCACATCGGTCCANTCGAAGATGGAGATCCCACCCTGATACCAGGATTGAACCATAATGTCTCTTCCCGGAATCGGTATCAAAGATCCATTGTGTGCCACACAGTTCTCGAGAGATGTCTGTGGCGCAGGCATCTTGAAATAGCTCTTGAAATTCATNTCACCGTNTTCGACAGTGAAGAGGGCATTNGCTCCCCACTCCATGGGNTCAGTGGCCCGACATTTTGGTGAACCACCACCACCCCATTCGTCTGTAAACACAACCTTGGTACCATCATTGTTGAAGGTNGCAGANTGCCAGTAAGAGAAATTCGAGTCNGNAACTGCAGCTAAGCGNACAGGNTCGATCGGATNGCTAATATCTAGAAGAAGNCCATAACCTTCGCAGGCACCCCCCGCGATTCCNAAATGCGGATAGACAGTGATGTCGTGACACTGAGTNGGNCCCATGCCCTCCAGAGCACTATTAACTCCAGCCCTAGCAGCCATCATCTCTGGTATCAATGCACGCAATGTTGCACTGTCCGCGGCTGTAGGTGGTCCAGATCCACCNCTCCTTTCTACCAGCTGAGCAAGCAACGGATCTGTCATCTGACTGGGTAACACCCTCTGATATCCACCCATCTCGATCATAAATGCACCCGAAGCCCTAGCCTGTTCCATTTCAATGATGTCCTCTGGAGCTAAACCATGCTGTGGCGGTGCTACCAAATCGTTGAAGATGCGAGGAGAGCTGACAATCGCCGCATCCTCTGGGTTAGCAAGTGGTACCTTGATCACTTCTATACGAAACAACGCTGAATTGGCATCGTCACTAGGTAGCGCATCCGAACAACCAGCCAATTCTTCTGCGGGACGAACTGGAGCAGACCCCGAAACATAGATATAAACGTTGTCATGATCGTTGGGGTCTTCAAGTACGGTGTGGGTATGTGAACCACGACAGGTCTGAACATTCGTGAGGTAGTTCGGATTCCGAATATCAGATATATCAAAGATGCGAATCCCTCTCAAACGGTCGTGACTCACAGCCTCCTGCACGCCCTCATCGCTACAATCCAATCTGCCCGTCATCCCTTCNCCCGACACAAATAATAGATCTCCATAAACTGAAACATCGCTTTGTGACGCAGGNCAGACGAAGGTGGTCACTGTAGTAGGAGCAGATGGGTTAGAAATGTCCCAGATTTGTATACCATCGTAGTTACCCTGAATGGCATAATCTCCTCTAAATGCTAGGTCCGAATTTGTGACCCCTACGAATTCTTCCGGAGGAGGAGTCGCAGAAATCACCTTCATATTCCAGGCTGCTTCTTCAGCATCAAAAAGACCTGCACGTAAACCAACACGTGGGTCAGGACTTGGCGGTGTCACCTCCAAAGAATATGCACCTTGTCTCGGTCCAGCCCCACCGAATGAGCTGGTCGACATCGTAGAAGGAGTACAACCCGTCACAGTCACAAGTGCTAGAGCGAGTGGCCTGACCATCCAGGCTAATTGTTTCCAGTATGTATTGATTGGATTCAGAATTGTCATGTACATCTTATAATTCCTCAGTTTGGGGGATCATTATTGTTAATTCGGAGATGCTCTCACGAGTTCATCCAGCATCTTTTGCATTCTCGCCACCTCAGTAATTTGATCTACCTGAATATCGGAGGCGAGCTTAAAAACAAAATCGTCCTGTGCTGCTCCATCCGTGGCAAAAAGCTCATGGACCATGGTCACAGCACCATTGTGATGTTGAATCATATATTTCAAAAAAAGACGGTCATACTCTTCATCATGTGCTAACGTTAATGAATCGATTTGTTGAGGAGAAAGCATCCCCGGCATATGCATTGAATGGTCTTGACCCATAGCCATCGAAGCATGTGAACCAATTTCTGGAACAGGCCGTCCTCTTTCGCGCAGCCACCGTTGCATCACCGAAATCTCGTCCTTTTGAGCATTGATGATGCGTCCCGTCAATGTTTTGATAGCCGTACTAGAAGTGTTGGTAGTTGCGAGAGCTGACATCACCAAGGCCTGCGCATGGTGGTGAACCATCCCTGTCATAAAGTTCGCATCCGCATCACTGACCACCATCCTGGCACTGTCTGCCCGGGCCTGGTAAATCCTCTCCAGTCGATCATAGTCAGGTTGGGGTGCACTGGGCTCATTGGTGGATGATCCGAGCGATACACAGCCTAACATAGCGGACGCGCTAAATATCACTGCACTCGCCCGAAAGGCTCTGCACCTGTCTGTCCAAAATCGAATCATGAATCCAACCATCTATTCCTCATCTCTTTACTAAAGAATGCGTTACCCAATCTACCTGCAGGCTGGATTCCTAGCTATGTGCTACTGACAGAACACTCTCCTTAGCATCTGACCAACTTTCTCCTTCAAATAGGAGGCCCCCTGATCTCTACTGTTTCTAATAGGTAATTGCTTATACATTATTTTCTTTGAAGCGTCACCTACAAGAAGGCACTCTCTAATGCGTTTACTGTCACTCATTGCAAGCCTCAGCATATTGGTTTCCGGATGCGGAGAAGCCACTCAAGCAGCTACAGATCAGGCATCACAAGAGCGATCTACAAAATTCGAAAACGATGCCCCTTCGATATTGGTCTATAAGACCCCAACTTGTGGTTGCTGTAATGGGTGGGTAGACCATCTGAGAGAGGCTGGGTTTCAAGTTGATGCTAGAAATGTCAGTGACCAATCTCTGTATGCCCTGAAAAAAGAGGTTGGAATTACTGTGGAGATGTCTTCCTGCCACACAGCACTAGTTGGAGGCTACGTAGTGGAAGGACACGTGCCCGCAGATCAAATTAAACGCCTTCTTTCAGAGGAGCCAGAAATAGCAGGTATCACAGTGCCAGGAATGCCGATCGGATCACCGGGCATGGAAGGACCTGGAGCACGTCCTTATGCTGCATATTCATTCGATCATAGCGGTCAGCTGAAAGTCTTTGCGGAAATAGACCCTCGATGAATGAGGGCCAGGTGAAGAAAACCTTTGCTATCCTTTTCGCTCTCATGACTATCGGCTGTGGAAATGAAAACCACAACGAGACACCAAACGAGGTGACGCCGTTGGAGATTGTCGGTACCAATGCGTTTTGGTATTACAATGACCTGAATGTAGCAACCGATTTCTACACCAAAACCTTGGGCTTAAGGATCGTCGCAGACTACGGTTATGCTAAGATCCTGCA
>PBUX01000039.1 GCA_002728565.1 Methanobacteriota archaeon
TACCGTCGTTGGTCGGCCCTCTGTTCGAGAANGCNGCCATTCCGTCTGGTTTGCCNACAATCTTGTCAGAGTATANGGGGTCNACNGGGTATCTCACATCACTGGGNATTCTNCCACNNTGCNGAGCANGCAGGNNCTGACANNGGNCAGCTTGTTCCCCACCTGTNNCCAATTCCCGACAAGTTGTTCTCGGACGCGCCAACTGAGATGATGTTCTTGGCAGTTGCCTGCCTGTTCATGTATCCGAGGTTAACTTCCCCGTCGGCATTGTNGTCCATCCCGTCATTGCCGGTGGCGAATAGGATCGTCATGTCGTTCAGATTGTAAGCTGAGTAGTCAATCGCCAATGACTGGGTATCGTAGTAGTTGGGGCAGTAGCTCCCAGGCTCCGGGCACTCCTGAGAGGTATCCGGGCCAGTCCCCCATGAGTTTGTGTGGACCCTAGCGCCAAACGCGTAAGGGTCCAGGAACAACGGATCGTAGCAAGCGATGTCCGGAGAACCGCCAAAGCAATTGCCCGTCGGCTGGTACAGTGCCCCCTTCGATGAAAGGGTTCTTCCACACTCCACCGACATCATGTATAGATGGGCCTCTGGGGCCATTCCAGCGTGACTTACGCTTCCTGTCTGGGCAAATGAGCTCGACCCATCACCTAGGACTGATCCTACGACGTGAGTCCCGTGCCCGTTGACATCGCCCGGACCATCATCCGNACANNCNCCNTGAAAAGACTCGACGTATTCAACCCTGCCAGTAAGATCTNCGTGTATGGTCACACCAGGNTCACCCGGAAGGCCGAATGAGTTNTTTGTGTTGCAGTCGGNTANGCTATTGCATTCAACCGCGTCTCCGAGGCCAGAGTCCATGACTGCCACTATCACTCCATCACCAGTAAGGATGTTCGAGACCCCTCCCATGTTGGCAGGGTTAGTTACCCAGTCGACATTGACGATATCGGCGGCACGGGCGTTATCCAACTGAATTGGGAATGATGGCTCGACCCACTCTACGAAGCCCTCGTTTACCATCCATGCAACTTCATCCACATCTGCGAAAACTTCGACTACTCTACCTAGGGTATGTAGCCTGACTATCTCAATCCCCCCGGACTCAAGATCCTCAACATGCCCATTTCCGGAGAGAAGTACGTTCAAACCCCTCTTCCCGTCCTCTCTGGCGTAGAAACCATGCGGATTCATCGACCAAAGAAGGTCAGGNGCCATCCTGTCNGTATGGTCAAGTGTAAANGTGCCCATCACGCCAGCCTCCAAGAGGGATCCGATGGGNAACCCCGGTACTTCACAGTGGAATCCTTGGGGCGCGTAGAAAGTCTGGCAAGTNATCCCNATNTCTGCGAGCTCATCGGTCCAGCCTGTTGGAATTGGATATTCATGCCCTAGGACNTACCATCCTTGGAGGTCCTTCTCTCCTGTCAGACCATTCCAGTCTAGGAGCGGAACATATGCGGCCTTCCTATGGAAAAGCCATGCCTCTCCGATTCCATTCGAACCAAGCCAGCCATGCGCGGGGTCTTCCGAATGAGGTACGCCGAGCTCGTCTACGGTCAACCAAGAATGCCCAATGGGGCCTTCAGAATCTTGCAATACCTCNCCCTCAGTCATCGCAGAAGCCGAAACCAGAGTTGGAAGTATCATGAGCGAAACAAGAAGAAATGNGATGCGAGTTCCGGCACCGCTCCCGCTGGACATAGTCCTCCTACGTAGTAGGAGGAAATTAAAATTGCCCATGATTNATGGATATTNCTTGCCTAGCTGAAAAATTTCCTTCACACTGGCGAAGATTTCTGTAATCTATTTTGCAAATAACAGATATACCTTTGCCGACCTTCATTGGGCGTGACCAACGACGAGCCAAATCATCAAGCTCCTGAAACGGAGGAAATCTTGGGTGATTCCGACAGCTTGGATATTGAGCTCCAGCGAATAAGGGACAGAAGAACGAATCCTGAGAAGAATTTCATGGTAAACACGGTGGTACCGCAGACCTTCGATGANTACACACTAGTAGTCGGACTCATTTCCGGGTTAGTATTCTTCGGAACAGTATTCATCGCATCATCTGGNTTAGTCTTGNCCGATTCAATCGNANTAGACGATACCCTTTCCGGGACNTTAATGGACAAATCAGATTGTGTTGACAAGACTGGAGAGGTATGGTTACAAACATGGGTCAATCAAGATCAAGATCTAAGGTTAAGGACCCAGAATGTCCAATCTGACTCTTCTTCCATAATNTTAGTGAATTTGACAAATGAATCTGGGATGNNGGCTCACTCTACTATTTTGGGAGGGACGGGAGATCATTCGCTAACCGTCCTCCATGATGAGCTAGATGATGGNAGCTTCGAAGTTGCCATGACCGTCTATGTCTGGAAATCGGATTCAACGGACCTTTCTACTCTTTCACAAGATGACCTATTTACCCGTATATACGAATCTTCAGACGAGGCCGATACCATCGAAAAGCAAATCACAGTGGCTCTGAAAACTTCGAAGTCATCTTCACTTTGGGGCTCTGGAGATTCTCACAGAACAATGGAGAAGTTCGATGACGAACCGAGAGCATGCTGGACAGTTCAGCAATTGGGCGGATGGGGATGGGTGCTAATGGGTGCCGAGTGGGTCGGTGGAAGAGAAACTGCAATGCTCACGGGTGGAAGCGCCGAAGTACCCCCATGGTACATGGCCGCGGTCTCCCTAGGGATGTCCATCTTCTTCCTTTGCGTCCAATATCCGCTAATGCATAGGCTGTATCACAGGGAAACTGATGACATGCTTTCTAGCGATCAGATGAGGAGACTTATCCAGAACACAATAGAATCTGCAGCTGAAAGGCTGCACGTGAAACCAGAATTCGAATCAATGCTGGTCCAGGATAGGGCCATCTCAGTGGATGTATTCCTGCCTTACAGAAAAACGAGGAGGACCCTTGCCTCCAAAGTTGATGTTAAAGGTACCATAATCAAGGATATACTCTCTGAGTTCAGCATCTTTGGCGAGATGAGGCCACTGCAGATCAAAGTGGTTTGCATCGATTCCGAGGATGAAGAAAGCTCGTCATCAGTGGCCTTTGAGTTCCCAGATTCAGATTGGGCTCTACCCCAGGATTCGGAGGATTATGGCAACTTCTTCACAACAATGGGAAATTTCGGCCATCTGGAGGAGAGCTTCAGGGATAGCATGTCCCGATGGTTCAAGAAACATGACTTAGCTGACTATGGCTCAGCGATTATGGCGGATGAGGATGCCGTTTTCGTAAGGGTAATCTATCGACCAATCACGAAGTTCGCTTACTTCCTGTTNAAGCCAACTTTCCAGCACCTCCAGGGNGATCTTCGAGAGCAGNTGGCACAGGATTTGGACGAACATTTGGATGGAAGGACCCTTGTTGTCAGTGCTAGGAATGAGAAGTCAACTTTAGCAGATAGGGCAGTCGCGGNCAGAGTGGAGCAGGGCTCTGAAGAACTCACAGGAGAGGCAATGGTGGCAAAGAGAGGGGGTATACCCGGGGCACTTCTGCAGAACCCATTCATGGGNGACATCCTCTCATCAGTAGAGTACGTCGCCCACAAGAATAGGTCTCGAATAGATCGTTACGGATTCTGGGGGCTGATAGTATTCGTATGGATCCCATTTATGGCGAGCGGGGTCCTAGTCGGGGCAATGCTTGGNTTAGTAGCTAGAATGAGATTCGAACGCGTCCTCGCAGCTTGTTTCATCGGTGGAACAGCAGCATCGATCACATGGGCATACACCGCTCGTGGAATTATTGAATTCATGGAGAGGTATCANGCTGAGGCATTGATTCCTTTCGTAATCNTGCTCGCTCTCGCATTCACAATTTTCCATGTGCGAAACAATAAAAGGAGGCGTAGGGAAGAACTTTTTAGAGACTCAATGGCCTTTTTCGCCGGAGCAGGAAATTGAGAAAAAAAGGAGCANTAGTATGAAGAAATTGTTTGAGATGAANGCTTTAGAAAGACATTATTCAATGCAATCGGGAACAGTCAAGGCCCTGGATGGCATCAACTTAGAGGTCAGCGAGGGGGAGCAAATNATCCTACTNGGNCCTTCCGGATCTGGCAAGACGACACTTCTGAATTGCCTGTCCGCATTGGATAGTCCGACTTCTGGTAAATACTCATTCTTGGGATCAGATGTTCCAATGAATGACTCGGAGGCAATGACGACATTTAGAAGAGAAAACATAGGTTATGTTTTCCAGTTCTTCAATCTTCTTCAGGATCTTACCGTTCTAGAGAATCTCCTTCTAATTCAGGAATTAGCAGGCGGTAGAGACGAGAAGAGGGCTCGGAAACTCCTCTCACTCGTGGGCCTTGATGGTGAGGTGGACCGTTTTCCCGCTGAGATCAGTGGCGGTCAGCAACAGAGGGTAGCCATAGCCAGAAGCATCGCAAAGAGCCCCAGGCTCTTGCTTGGGGACGAATTGACAGGAAACCTAGACTCTAAGACATCTTCAGTAGTGATGGAGGTCCTAGTAAATGCATGCAANTCCGAGGGAATTACATGCGTTTTCGTTACCCATGATGAGTCNTTGGTGNACTTTGCAACTAGGGTGATTCGCATTGACAGTGGAAAAATAATTTCAGATGAGTCCATGGTTAGGTGAAGCTTTGTTCGTACTTCTAACCAAGCGCCTTGCGAGGAGCATGATGAGATCAAAAATCAGGCTATTTGCAGTAGTGGCCATGGTTCTAGTATCCGTTTTTGCAGGAGTATCATTCGCTGCTTATGCACATACGGTTTCTGGGATGTACGAGGAGATATATGAGGACTCAGAAAGTGGCGTGAATCTGCCAGATGTNTGGGTCGAGAAGCCCACTGGNACTTGGGACGGAGAGNCCTCCGAGAATCTNTGTGAGGAAATCTCGAAAAAATGGCCCCAAGGAACTGACTTAATCCTGAAAGAATGCGANCCTCGTNTAAAATTAGATGGAACCATGTTCNNAACCAATGTGGATGATGAAGGCGCAGAGGTCGAAAGANTAGTCCCAGCGGTCTGGCATGGGATTGACGAGGGGATAGTCGACAGAGTTTGGATGCCCGANCACANATGTTGCTCTGGAAGATTGGCATCAAGCGACTCAGAAATAGTAATTGACGTTAGGGTTGCTACCGGNATGGGAGTNTCCTTGGGGGACAANATCTCCATCGGAGCGGGAGCCGGAAAGATGGACTTCACCGTCGTGGGGATAGGTATGCATTCCAATCACCTTTATTTCGCGCAGGAGGGCTCACTATTCCCGGCTGAGGCAGGCACTCTGGCTACTGGCTACCTCTCTTCAGATGGACTAGAGAGGCTGGCAAATCTAACGACGGGATCCTCCAACCTTCTGCTGATTGATGTTTCGGGAACGCCTGAATATTATTTGCCTTCCACAGATGGGGAAGATGCACCCGAATTGTCATCCATCATAGGGAATATCGATGAAACGGTTTCGCAGACTGTAAACTCAACTTCATTTGTTTACGATAGATCCCAGGTCTTCTCAGTGGAGATACTAAGGGCAGATGCGGAGGGTGCCATGGAGTTCTACCTCCCTGTGACGGGAATGATAGCGGCAATTGCAGGAATCACGATTTTCCTCAGTCTTCAGAGATTGGTCCAATCCCAGTCAAGGGAGATAGCAATTTTGCGAACCCTAGGGGTTCCAAGAGGGGCGATCATGCCTGCATATGTTATGATGCCACTAGCAATCGGTGTACTTGGCTCTTCATTGGGAGCTCTTCTAGGGGTTTTTGCTGGTGCTCCAGCAATGCTGGACTTTTATGAGGAATTCATGGGCATCCCGATACTTGAAGCAACAGAACTCTCCACCATAGTTTTGCAGATTTCCTCGGTCACTATCTTCGTTGTACTACTCTCTGGGGTAATGCCCGCATTCCAGGCATCAAGACTTCAGCCACTTGAGGTGATGAGGGGGCAACACGAGGTCAGGATTTCTTCCAGGGGAATGCAGAGACTTACCTCTAGCCTCCCAGCAACCGTTGGCCTTACAATCAGGTCCAGCATTAGGAAACCAGCGAGACTGGCCTTCACCTTCCTTGCAGTAGGACTTTCGATGCTACTATTTGGCAGTACAGTTTTGATGATGTCGACCATGGAGGAAATGACCGTTGGATCTGTGGAAGAGGATCAGAATTGGGATATTCAGGCATTCGTACTACCCGGTGGGGAGGTGGAAGTAGTAGAGTGGGTGGAAGATAGGGGTGGTAGTCATGAGAAACTCATTACATTCCCTGCAAACCCAATTGGCGACTCGAGGGTACTTACTGCTCTTGGAATGGACACCCTGTCCACGAATAGCGATGCATTATTGGTACTNGATCTGAAGGAAGGCAAACTCCCCGTGCAAGGCAGCAATCCCACTCAGATTNTAATTGATGAGGGNACTCATCATTTCCTAGGTTGGGATGCAGGNCAGANCCACACCTTGGTCTTTGGAACGACTTCCCAGTCAGTCGAGATAGTTGGAATAACCCAGGGGGAAATTANCAGAACCGNGTACTTCCACAGATCAGACCTGGCAGGGATAGTAGGGACTGAGGCCACTTCTATTCTAATCGACCTGCCAGAAGGAATCACGGCAGATAGCGATNTAGGGGCGAACTCATTNGCTGTAATAGATAAGCAAGACTTGGTATCTTCATATGAGAANATCATGGAACAGCAGCAAGGATTCTTGGGGGCCATCCTTTTCCTTGGCATCTTGATTGCAATAGTCGTACTGTTCAATACTTTGATCATCAATCTCTCTGAGAGGGACAGAGAGATAGCTACTCTTCGGGTATTGGGGGCTCCGATGAATCGACTCGGCTGGATGATGTTCGGCGAGCACCTAGCAATAGGCCTGATCGGGGGGACCTTGGCCTTCGTGTTCACATTGGTTGGAACCCAAGCTATGATATCCTCGTTTATTCAGTGGTCATTCTATATNTCAGTGTCNGCAAATCCCGAAGTGGCAATTCAACTAGTTGGCATTGTTACNTTCATCTCAGTGATTCTCACCCCATACGGGATGAGGAGAATCAGGAAGATGGACTTGGTGGAGAAAGTCAAAGACCTTTCTCAGTAAGTGGTATCCATGCGTATAGTCACCTGGAACCTCAATGGAATCAGGGCTGCAATAAGAAAGGGCTTGGATGACTTCATTGAACAGATAGACGCCGACATTTGGCTTCTCCAGGAGATTCGCGCCTTACCTGAGCAACTTCCGGAAGAATGGGAGGTACCCAAAGGACATGAGGTCAAATGGCATCCAGCAGAGCGCAAGGGGTATTCTGGCGTAGCGACGATGTCACGCGTTGGATTGGAGGAAATCAGTNGAGGCATATCGACAGCACTTGATCCAGATGACACCGAGGGTAGGGTCTTGACTACAAAATGCGGACCAATTACTTGCATCAATATCTATCTGCCAAATGGGGGCTCAGGGCAAAAACGTCAGGATTTCAAGGATAGGTGGTTAGGGGACCTATCAGCTTGGTCCTCTCAATATCAAGAATCCAATGACCCAGTCATCATAGTGGGGGATCTAAACATAGCCCATACCGAGGACGATATCTGGAATCCATCNGGCAATAGGCTCACCTCTGGATTTCTGGATCACGAGAGAGAATGGTTTACCGATTTTCTGGGGAAAGGATGGCACGATTTGCATAGGATCCACTTNGGGACTCGCAAAGGCCCCTATACNTGGTGGTCAAACAGGGGTCGAGCCCGCGAACTCGACCGAGGGTGGAGGATCGACTATGTACTAGCGAACNAATCAGCGAGGAAATTTTTCAAGTCAGCAGAGGTGATCCGAGAGGGTGGATTGGTGGTCTCAGACCATGCCCCATTAGTCGTAGANCTAGAAATTTGAACCATNGCCTNNAAATNAGTAATTCGTAAACGCCACAATTCAAGTGATGAAACTTCGGCGAACATCCATGGAGGAATCNGTCTCGGACAGACTCAAGGCGCTTCTCCCTGGGGGAAGGGGCGTCTGGGTGCCTATGGACCATCCAGTATCCAGCTTCCCNGAGTCCGGTTTGGAGGATACAGATTTTGCCGTTGATGCCGCAATATCTGGAGGGGCAAACGCATTAGTTCTGCAAAAGGGCGCCCTTAGCTACCATTTTGAACGAACAGGCTGGGAAGGATTTGTTTGCCACGTTTCCGCTTCAACTGTTCATGGGGGGAAAAACTCCCAGAACAAGGTCTCAGTGGGAATTGCCGCGGAGTGCAAGTTACGTGGGGCCTCAGCTGTCTCAGGCCAAGTAAATCTAGGCGATCATTCGGAACCAGAAATGATCGATAGAATCGGTAAGCTAACTTCTGATGCCTTTTTCGAGGGAATCCCGGTTCTCGGGATGTTCTACCCACGTGGACCAAATTTGACTCCAATNCAATCNGACNNTACNGGGGGCATAGCGCATGCTGCCAGATTGGCATGGGAGCTTGGTTGCAATGTGGTCAAGGTCCCATGGACTGGAAGCATTGAGTCATTCAAGTCTGTGGTTTCAGCAGTGCCAATACCCATATTAATTTCAGGAGGACCAGTCAATGGCCCGTTCACAGAACTTCTTGAAGTCGTAGAGCAGGCAGTCTATTCAGGCGCTTCAGGTGTTTGCATCGGACGCCAAGTTTTTGCTTCCCCAAACCCAGAGGCCCGTGTAATGGCGCTAAATGCCATAGTTCACGAAAATGCTAGTGCTTCCGAAGCAGCAAGATTGTTGGAGTGAAAATATGGAAATTTGGCTAGATTCTAAGANTACCAAAAATCTGACAGGAAACCCACCANCAAGGGTACTCGGTGCAGAAGACAAAGACGTNGCCGAGGTGGATATTGACGATTATAGNGGNCAAGACGAAGCCTTGTCCCTGATTGGCTCCGTTCCTTGGATTTTAATCAGATGCTCNAATTGGAAAATGATACCCCTGGAGAATCTGATCGCAGCATCCAGNGGGAGCGGAACCAAGATCGCCGTAGAGATAGGGGGGAGTGCAGAGATCAATGGCGCCACGTTCGCACTTGAACATGGGGTCGATGCAATTCTTGTGCAAAGCGAGGANTTGGAANATGCATTAATGATCGCAGGCTCCAGGAAAGAAATCAGTACCTCCGATACATATTCTAAGCTGGAGATGGCTTCTGCNAATGTCAATTCNCTTGAGTCATCTGGAATGGGGGAGCGCGTTTGCATTGATTTGACTCAAAGGATCGAGGAAGGNGAGGGGTTAGCGATAGGCTCAACNGCGAACCTGCTATGNTTGGTCCATGGNGAGNNCATCCCTTCTGAGTTCGTTCCATCTAGGCCATTCAGAGTCAATGCCGGGGCTATTCACTCTTANGTCCTNATGGCCGATGGAAATACCCGATATCTTTCCGAGTTGAATTCAGGNGATACAGTGGCCGTTATTTCCGAAGATGGNTCTATCCGCNCNGCATCAATAGGGCGATTGAAAATCGAAAGAAGACCAATGCACATTATTNGGTTTGAATGCAAGTCTTTGATAGGTCAGATTGTAGCNCAATANGCNGAGACCGTTAGGCTAATTTCCAAAGGTGGAAAAGCCATCTCAGTAACCGAAATTGGCGAAGGTGCGAAGATTTCCGTTCTCAAAGGAGGAGGTATTCGGCACATGGGCATTCATCTCGAGGGGGGCATGGAAGAGAAATGACAATTNTAGGGCAGGGATCATCTAATGCTGGAATCTCGCTATTGCACGCGCTTGGAACAGGTCGTGGATCTTCCGTGGGAATCAATCTTTTCACCAATGTTATACTACATGACAGTCACATGGAAATCAAAGATGATAATCATAACCTCATGAACTCAGTAGTCGAATGCTGGATGGAGAGGGGCCTACCATTTGTCGAGGAATTTGGCTGGCAGATTTCAAGCGAAATACCAGTTGGACAGGGACTTAAGTCTAGTGCGGCGATCTCCTGTGCCGCGTTTCGCGCCCTCAACTCAGCATTCTGGACCGGACTCTCCGACCATGAAATTGTGGACCTATCGGTTTCTGCTCAGATTTTGTCTGGATGCACCCTTACTGGAAGTATGGACGACTCGTGGGCCTCAATTAGCCCTGGTTGGAAGCTAGTTGACCCCTCATTACCATCTTCTGAAGCGGTAATACTGCAAGGTGAGATGGATGCGGAATTGGAGATTATCATCGGTTTACGNGGAANAAGGTCATTGACCATAGAACACGACGAATTCAGGAAGCAAGAGCATATTTTCCAAAGGGCATTGGCATCGCTAACCAAAGGATCAGCTTTGGACGCAATTTCAACCAATGGAATTGCTGTTTCGGCCGCAACTGGGGATTTTGAAGCAATGAGACTCTGCAATCTTGGAATAGCTAGCGGTGCAATTGCAGCTGGGATCAGTGGCTCCGGACCAGCGATCGTTTTCGTCTGTTTCCCGAGTCAATTGAACACTTTAAAGTCAAATCTCCAGGATCACTTCCAACAAATGGTCTCTACCACATTTACTAATTTCAAGAAGAAAAAAGAGGAGGTGAATTGATGGGGATGTCCATCGGTGATGATTTGCGCGTGACTATCTTTGGGGAGAGTCATGGCAAGTGTGTAGGGGCCTTAATTGAAGGAATGCCTCCGGGNACACCAATAGAACCCGAATCTCTTGCTCGCGATCTTTCCTCTAGGAAACCCGGGAGAAGGGGGTTATCCCAAAGAATGGAAATGGATGAGTGTGAGATACTATCTGGGGTTTTTGAAGGTAAGGCTACAGGTTGGCCAATTTTACTGGTAGCGAGAAACTCAAACCAAAGACCATCGGATTACGACTTTCTTCCGGACCATCCTAGGCCAGGTCATGCCGATATGGTCGAAGAAATCAGACTTGACGGGTCCAATGATCCAAGGGGGGGCGGATCCCAATCAGCTCGACTCACTCTGGGCTTGGTGGCAGCTGGAAGCCAAGTCAGAGGAATCCTGGGTGAAGCAGGTTGGAAAGTAAAGGCACACTTGCACAGCGTTGGCAACGTTCGCTCCAGACCTCTTTTCGAACTTGACCGCGAATCAGAATTNAACGTCGATTCAGATATGGGNAGGCTGAATTGCCGGGATTCCGATGCTGTAGGNCCGATGTCTGAACTGATAGAGTCAGTGAGAATGAATGGNGACACAATCGGATCATCAGTTGAGATATTCATCGATGGCCTACCGATTGGTATGGGGGAGCCTTGGTTTGATGGGCTTGAGCCCGCCCTAGCAAGGGGCCTCATGGCAATCCCGGGTGCTAGGGCCATCGAGTTCTCCCATGGCTTCGACTCTTCGTCAATGTTGGGCTCTGAACACAATGATGCATGGTCCCCAGGGGAAGAGGGACCCGTCCTGGATGGCTCCGAAACTGGACTTGCCGACGGGGCCCTAGGTGGCAGGTCAACCGGTTCGCCAATTTCAATAATCACTCATTTCAAACCNCCTAGCAGCCTCCCAAAAGAGCAACTCACCCTTCACCTGCCCAGCAANGAGAAACGACCATTGAAAGTAGGTGGAAGACATGACCCCGTTATCGGNCCGAGGGCAGCCCCAGTTGCAGAGGCAGTGGCAATGCTGGTAATTTGCGACCTTGGGATTNTNGGCGGTTACTTACCAGCACTAGACTGATTCTCCCGATAATCCTGTATCCTTCCCGGGATGTTAGCCCCGAAGAGAATTGCTACCACCATGAACACAAGTACCGTGCCAAGCGCAACCCCATACACACTGGTCAACTCAACGCTCTCTCTGAGCCTATTTGCTGCAACAGTACTGAATAAGCTGACAAAAGCGGGCACAATCAAATTGATGAATAGTGTCAACATTGCTACGAAACCAGCAATCGCAGGGGTTATTCCCANGGCCTTTGAGTACTTCTTTGAAATTTTGTTTACGTTCATCACGTAAACCTCACCAGTTCTTATGGAGGTGTCAAGTTGGGAGAATCTGATTATTCCACTAGATATTTCGATATACATTACTAGGAAAATTGCGTAAAGAATCAGTAGTAACTTTTGGGTTATCTCTCCTTCTGGAAGGAAGCTTAGTCCGAACTCAACCTTACTTCCGGCAAATCTAATCGTCACGATGATTAGTGCTATGTAGGAAATCACAATGGCTCTCTGATCCCTTTGGAAAATTCCAAAGAAGCCACCAACTAAACCAATTACAATTAGAATCAGATGAATGCCCATTCCCAAGGCAGCCATACCCACAATGTTGGAGAAAGCGAACCANACCGTACCAGATACGGGAGTCAGCATGAATGTTAGGAAACACAGAACTAGAAGCGACAAGGAGGCCCTTAGCTGGAGTGANATAACCATNCTATCGGGAGGTAGAAAATCTCTCTTAGCGACAACAGGACCNCCAAATATCGTCTCTATCCAATTTGGGACATTTACTTCAGGAATTGCCTCTTTCGGGATCGATGAGTCCCTCTTGATAGTCCCAGCAGCTCTCTTTCTGCTAGGTGCAGAAGAACGAACCACCTTGCCCTCGTAGAGGTGCGATGTGTCNATCTCACCTTTGCTGCTTTCTGAATCTGCCATCATCTACACCTCAGAAACCCCTAGCCCCAGCAAGGGCAGTGAATAGGAGCATATCTGGCTCCCAATCCATCACGTATGCCCCCAGTCCCCTTAGTTCAGTNATCATTGTGTCCCTCTCCGTTTTNAGGACCTCATATCCGGTCCTGTCAATCCTCCTCGCATCGAATTCGAANTCTAAACTACTGGGNGAAAGAACTGTGACCTCGAAGTTCCTAGCTCGCAAGTCCCTAACCGCCTCCACGATCGTCGGATCGTCTTCCAAAGGCGATAGAATAACTATGGGGCTCCCCCGATGAATGTGAGGCATTATCCTGTTAGTCACTATCTTCAATGGAGTATTGCCCTTGGCCATTGCACCGGCCAATTTTGTCAAGATNATGTATAGTTGCTTCTTTCCGGTATCCCGGTCAACAGAAACTATCTCATCCCCGTAGACGACCAAACCAACTGAGTCTCTTCTAGAAAGGAAGAACTGGGAAAGACTGGCTGCAGCCCTAGTGCTGTAAACAAGGGAGTTCCTGCTTACCGGACCGGTTTCGCTAACAGCCCTGCTGTCAACAATGATGATCACATCGCTAACCGCGTCTCTTTCGAATTCATTGACCATCATTTTACCATCTTGCCTGGCAGTTGCCTGCCAATTGACCTTCTTCATCGGGTCTCCNGGGAGGTATTCTCTAAGATTGTAGAAATTNGAGCCTTCTCCCGGATTCCTTATGTTTACTGCACCCGTGAAAATCTTGGGAACTCTGCTTTTGATCATTGCATCCTTGATGTCTTCCATCTTAGGGAAAACAAGAAAGTCGTCAAATAGTGGAATTTCCCTTTCGTTGTGGAAAAGCCCGAATTCATCCTGTACCCTAATACAGACCGGACCAATGCTGTAGAACCCCCTGAGGGGCGTTTCGATGGTGTAGGATATTTCTGTCTCCCTCTGAGGGCCNATCTCCATTAGCACGTAATTTGCCCCCTTCTTAATCCTCATCACCTCTGGAACTCTGTCCCTTAGCTCTAGCACCTTAGCAAGATTCGATCGATTTTGGATCCTCAGTGTCACTTCAACTTCTCCATCTTCAAACACTCTAGCTGAAGAGGTCTTACGCATTGCGACTATATTTTCGAGCTGGACACCCGATTCAAGACCCGCTTCCTCAATTCTTCTTCCAGTGGAGGCCACGTCCCCATGGGTGATTCTTACTGCGGCCCAAGTCAAGAAAGACAATAGCACTACGGCTACAGTAACTAGTTGCTGATTCCGCAGCACAAGGCCAAGGAGGTACATTGCAATGGACAGCGAAGCAAACATCGCTGACTTACGGCTCCAAGCCATTGCTTACTACTCCTAGCAAACCTCAGGGAACCATAGCATGCTGCAGAATGTCCCTGATAATCTCTGCATTTTCGAGTCCTTTTATTTGATGTTCTGGCTTCAAGATGATTCTGTGAGCNATAGCTAGTTCAGCGATCGACTTCACGTCATCTGGCGTAACGAAGTCTCTCCCACGCATGGCAGCTGCNGCCCTACTGGTTTNCAAAAGGGCCTGAGAACNCCTTGGGGACGAACCAACAAGAACTCGCGGATCCTCTCTGGTTCTAGCAACAATCTCGACCATGTATTCTCTAACTGACTGATCAACATANACCTCCTCACANGANTGCTGCATCTTCACAACTATGCTGGGGTCTGTGACCTTGTTAACCTCAACTTCGTCCTTTTTCCTATCTATCCTTCTCTGAAGAATCTCGTTCTCATCAGCCCTATCTGGGTAGCCAACCATCATCTTCATCATAAACCTGTCAAGTTGAGCCTCTGGCAGTGGGTAAGTCCCCTCCTGCTCAACCGGGTTTTGAGTAGCCATAGTAAGGAAAGGAGCTGGAAGCTTATGAGTCACCACTCCAATCGTAACTTGCTTTTCCTGCATAGCCTCTAGAAGAGCCGCCTGAGTCTTAGGGGGGGCCCTGTTAATCTCGTCCGATAGCAGAAGATTGCAGAAAATAGGCCCTGGCTTGAACGTGAACTCCCCTTTCTTGGAGTCATAGATATTGGTTCCGGTAATATCNGCAGGNAGAAGATCAGGAGTAAATTGAACACGCTTGAAATCGCATCCGAGGGCATCCGCGAAAGTGTTCGTCATCAATGTCTTGGCCAAACCTGGAAAATCCTCGAAAAGTAGATTTCCGTTTGACAGAATGTCCACCATGACATTGTCAATCACGTGCGACTTACCGATAATCACCTTTTGGACTTCAGTACTAATTGCCTGACCCATTGCNCCTGTGGCAGAAAGAACCTCATTGACTTTCGTTGATCCACGCGCCTCTTCGGCCTTCCTAGCTAAATCGTCATTACTGCCTCCTTGTGATGCAATATTCTCNTGTTCTACTTCACTCATTTTCATCTTCTCCTTCAATTATCCCTTCCCCATCGCCTGATTGCCTGCATCAGGGCCCGCAACTCTTGTGGCGAGTACGTGCGGCTTTGGCTATAAGCCAATTCCACGAGACGCGGGTCTCCAATCATNGCCTGAATCTCCGGTGGAGGCTTTGTTGCCATCTCATCNCTGGTCAAACCATATTGTACCCTGATTTTGGTAAAAAGTGACTGCTGCACCCTCTTCCTGTATTCCCCAGGGTCCAGTTTGTTTGGTCGGTGGTTGAATTTTGTCAGATCAAAAATATGCCTCCAATTTTCTTTCTCAGGAATGACCATCATTGCCACAAGAAGAAGAAGTCCGACATTCAAAACCACCAGCCACTTCAGAAATTCGTTTGATGTCAATAGCACAACAGTACTCATCGCCTCCACGAAGGGCGCAGATACCACTCCGGTAATGTGCCGACTTTCATCGAAGACTACTTGGAAGTTTGACCTATCTCCAGCACTATCCCCAAGCCTCACCTGAACGGAAAGATTGGTGTTGTCGAATTCCATCATGTCGTGAATCAGCATTCTGAAGAATTGCTGGTTCCCACTCCATTGGTTGTTGTTAATTATCTCCTTTGTCCAGCAGTTGTTTAGNGTGTAATCGCCTATTGACTGGCAGTCTCTGTTTAGNCCCTCTCCTTCAGCCACCTCCGCAGTCCAAAGAAGGTTCGATAATGCCTCCTCATCAGAAATGAAAACTATGCTTCCCGTAACCTCTAGCTCACCAACTCCACTATCGAAGGCCCCCCTCTCCTCGCTCTGGAGCTCATCGTAAACTNTGATTCCCGGGTAATCAAACCTCATCAGTAGCTTCAAATCTCCTGGCGCTGGGTTTTCCGGGTCCCTTGGGTCTCCATTTCCNTTGATGTCGATGAAAGCTGATGGGGATGCCTTCCCCAATGTCATAATTTCTCGATGGGCAGGATCTGGATCCTCCGCATCAAGNGTGTCCCGTGGCAAGGGCTCAAATTTTAGTCCAGTGGGGGATCTAAGCATCAGTGGAATCCTACAGTCCAAGGTGTTGTATTGCTCTATTTGGAATGGAGTACAACCCTGCATCAAGGCCCCAGGAGACATTTGTTCTATATCCTGCCCGATTGAAGCCACGCTCCAGACATTTTTCCATGAAATTGTNGTGGCTTGACTAATCGGATCGTGAATTACCCAGTGCTGTTTTTCATCCATCAATGGGTCGTTNAAGAAAGTCACCCCGAACATGNNGGCCAATTTGTTGGCGTTTGTGTTGTCAGCCGCAACAATCACCTTGCCCCCCTTTTCAGTAACAAACCTGTACACTTCTTGGGCCTCAGTATCGTCTATTGGCTTCTCTGGGCCAATAATNGCCAGCATCGTCCTATGCGGGTCCTTCCAATCATTTACCAGCATTGGAGTAGACATGGTGTTTGCTACGAAATACCGCTCTTCTTGGCCTAGCGTGTCCCTCATGTCNGAAATTTGTTCCATCTCACCCTCTTCATAAGCCGAAAATGCAGTCTCCTTCCCTACCACGAAGAACATTGGCAGGGTGAGGAGCATTGCAGATGTNATCACGAGAGATAGTAGGACGTATTTGTTGAAGTTATCATCTCTNACGTTTGCTTCTGCCACAATCTCACCATTCCCATAAATTTTGGCCAATAGGCAAAGAGCAAACCGCCGACAGATGTCTCACGGTTATATGTTCCTGAGCAAAGTTTGACCCTTTTTGGAGGTTTTCTCATCAAGGTACCTCACGTCTCTTGAGTGAAGTCGCTGCAACCAAAACGAGCAAAATTGACGCCAATCCGACAGAGGGCAGGTTCGATTGGACAGATTCTTCTATGCCTTCTTGATTCTCAGCATCCCCTTCATCTGTGTTCCCAGTTTTCGGGGGTTCAATCGTAACTTTGACTTCATCACTCACTACAACCGATCTTCCATTGATACTTGCGCCATTGGAGTTGACTGAGACCTCGACTTCACATCTCCTGCTTGGATGACTCTCCGATGCGGTCACCTTCAAATTGGCCTGTTTCACCCCCCCTGGCTCAATGCTTCCAACCGTTAGCTCGTCCAAGCCATTGTCAGTGGTCAGCAATGGGCAGTCATCAGACACCTCAACAGAACCCACACTGTCTAGTGTATTGCCAATGTTCGTAACTGCGACCCTCAGTATTGTATAGGCCCCAGCATTAACCGGTCCGATTGGATCATCAACTTCCAGCGCGAGATTGTGAATTGTTGGAATTANCAAGTCNCCCTCTTCGCTATCGGGCTCATCGAAGGCGATAGGNGTCCCTTGCCTAGCCGTCAATGTTGCAGTTATCTNGAATGAATCAATCTTCCTCGCCTCGNAGTTGAAAACATCTATGTCGCCAATTTCTAATTCAAACGATTCGTTTGANTGGCCAGGGATGCTGACTTCTTCTGGNCCATCGTGATNGCCNCCAAATGGAATTTCATACTCAAACAGGACCGTAATCTCNAGGATCTCAGAATTATCAACAAAAAACTCGATAGTCACCTCTCCGTTATCTGAAATCTGAAAGGGCTCGGAAGAATCATCATCGATGTAATTTATGCCCATATCCCAACCAGTAGGAATCTGAGCCTCCGTTACCATCAGGGGGCATAAGGGAATCAGAATCAACATAACGAGGAAATTTGGATTAGTGCCCACGGTCATCATTCCACTAGCATTCCCCTGCAAGCGCGCCTAGTTAAGACCTTGACCATTTTTCTTCTATATGACGGGGATAACCAAGTATTTTGCACTGGTTTGACNGATTCNCGAATAGATTCTGATAACTCTTCAATCGATTCATCCCCTCTCCAGTTCTTGATCGCTAAATNAGACTCCTTCAAGTGGATCTCTGGGATTGAGGCCAGGCCGGTTGTGGCCACTTTAATTTCAATTGGTCCTTCCTCACCCATCCTCCAAAGTACAGCTACACCCGCCTCGGGAAAGTCCCAGGAATCTCGCTGCCTGAGCTTTTGATAGTCACCATCCCATTCTTTCATGTCATCCGGTATGGTCAGATGAGTCACAAGCTCCCCCTTCTTCAGGACGTTTCTCACCATGCCATCAAGCTCAAAGAATCTCGATAGAGGCAGCGAGCGTGTGCCAGAAGAAGAGGCCAGGTGTATCTCCGCTCCAAGGCACATCAGAACCGGAGCCAAATCAGCTTGGTAAGTTGCTACACAGAGAGTATTCTGATTGGGAATCACTCTGCAGTCAGCATCCGTCCCGCAGTCACACTTGTGACACCAATCTATGGATTCCCTCCAAGTCTCAGACTGGTTTATCCAGTAGCATCGAGTGTCTAGGCAAATATTTCCTCCCACGGTTCCAGACCTCCGAATCATCATGCTTGCAATAGAATTAGCCGCCTTAGCTAGAACTGGATGCGTCAGATCAGACTTTGAAAGCTCACTCAATCTCACCATAGCCCCTATATGGAATTCAGACAACTCACTCAATTCGGANACCTTGGCAAGTGAAATCACATGACTCTTTACGTTGATATGCCATTTGTAATTTGGNAGTAGGTCAGTCCCCCCTGCAACCCAGTCAAAATCTTCCTTTGCTTCAGAGAATGACTTAGCCAGAGAAAGGGCTTCTTCTAGTGTCTTTGGACTGTGAACTACGAATGGTGGCATCCTCATTCAATCACCCCTATGTCTTCTTTCAGTATGTTTCCACGCACTACCAGCAAGCCGCGGAGNCTCAAGATAAGAATCTCCGGGAATCACACTAACTGCCCACCTGGGATCTACCTCATCAGGGGGGATGCTAGGATCAAGACCGAATAAAGCTCCGTTGTGATATGGCTCCGGGGTCGTATCAAGCCTCCGAGACAAGTCACGTTCTGAATGCTCAAGTGCCCTTGAAGCAAGGCTATCTTGCAGCTNCGAGAACTCCAATCTTGGGCTTTCTAGTTCCGTTGGATCAGATAATCCATCTTCCTTGCATTTTCTTTCAATTAGCCTGTACATCCTGTCTGGAGTGATGGGGAGNTCAGAGGATCTGACCCCTATGGCGTCATAAACTGCATTGCAGACCGAAGGTAGAATTGGNAGCAGAGGTCCCTCCCCAGCTTCTTTTGCCCCAAATGGNCCCTCTGGGTCATTGGACTCAACAATTATTGGAAACACCTCGGGCATTTCATGAATACTTGGAATCTTGTAGTCAAGCAGGTCTGGATTTAGCAGGTGCCCATTCCTACCATACCTCATCTCTTCTGAAAGAACCTGTCCCAAGCCCATGTGGCATGATCCAATTATNTGACCTTCTACGGCTAAGGGGTTTAGTGCCTTCCCACAATCGTGTGCCGCCCAAACCTTCCTGACCTTTGTAATGCCAGTTTCCACGTCCACATCTACCTCTGCCACATAGGCAGAGAATGAATATGCGGGGGCCAATCCGGCCGCTGCTCCCTTGTGGGTCTTGCCCATTGGCGGGGTCCTGTATGCCCCCGATGCAACCAATGCCCCCCTGTCCTCTTGGGATTTGTGCAGCGCCTCCAAGTAGGAAACTCCTACGGCAGGATCGTTCTTGACGAAAATCCTACGATCCCCAATTATCAACGTCGAACTATCCGCTCCTGTGATTTCAGAAGTGGCACTAATCAGCTCATCACGAATCTTCATGGCTGCAGAAATCGCTGCATTTGCATTCATGAAAGTTACACGAGAAGAATATGACCCCAAGTCAACTGGAGAAGTGTCTGACTCTCTGGCCCTAATTCTAATCATGTCCAATGGCAACCCAAGAACCTCAGCTACCGATTGTGCNACTACTGTATCCGANCCCTGCCCTATTTCCGCGGCTCCAGTGTGCACGGTGACNCCNCCATCCATGTCTATCTTTAGGTGAACAGTCGCATGTGGGAATTTATTTGGGTCCCAATGAATCGGCAAACCACTGCCAGAGATAAAGAAACCACACCCGATCCCAATTCCCCTGCCGAGTGGCATCTTGCGGAACTTCTCATCCCAGCCACTTTCTTTCTTGACTCTCTCAAGGCATTCTCTCATTCCAATACTAGTTACTCTGAATCCCGTAATTGTTGCAGAATGTGGNGGGAGTAGATTCGCTAGCCTAAATGTGATTGGGTCGACACGAAGTTTTTCCGACAGGTCATCTATTCCCACTTCTACTGCGCATCTCGAATTCACTGCACCATGCCCCCTCATAGCCCCACTGGCCGGTTTATTTGTCCAAACCCTTGCTCCAGTGTAGTGGAATGCACCTATTTCGTAAGGTGCGGTGTGAAGAACTCCGTTGTAGTATGTGGTGACGTGACCGAATGAAGCGAAGGCACCACCATCAATCAAGGCATCAGTCTCAATACCGCAAATCCTTCCTTCCGAGTCAGCATGCAGGTTCATCTCAATCCTGGATGGATGCCTTCCTCTGTTNACCCAGTAAACCTCCTCNCGATCAAAGGTTATCCTGACAGGCCTTCCAGATTTNCTAGCAAGAATGGCNGCACACATTTCATGAGGAAAAGGATCAGACTTTCCACCAAAACCTCCTCCGACAAATGTCCTGTGTACATTGATTTGATGCATTGGAATCTCAAGAACATCTGCCAGGGCCCTATGCACATAATGGGGAACTTGCTGTGGGGTGTAGAGAGTTAGCCTTCCTGATGGNTCCCAATGCGCAACAACCGCGTGGGGCTCAGTAAATGCGTGATTGACTCCGGCAAAAAACCAATTTTTCCTATGGCTCGCAATTGCATTTTTATGCATTCCATCTATGTCACCAAACTCCTGAAAAACCCTCTTCTGGATATTGGACTCTCCAATGTGGTACTTCCCACGATCATGAATCGGATTCTCNCTATCCTCGAGGCCATCACGCATNTCGTGGATTGAATCCAGAATCTCATACTCGACTTNAATCAGTCTTTCCGCCTCTCTGGCCACAGCCTCATTTTCCGCAGCTATGCAAGCTACCAGATCACCAGCATGTCTGACTCTGTCGACCGCCATTGCGTGCTCATCTTTGGTCACGGGAAGGACGCCAAATTTGTTCTCAGCGTCAGCACCAGTCGCAATCGCGACCACTCCTGGTAGATCTAGGGCCTTGGTGCAATCAATAGATAGCACTCTAGCATAATGATGGGGAGATCGAACAATCCTTCCAATCAACTCATTTGGCAAACGAATGTCATCGCCATACCTTGCCTGCCCAGTTACCTTCCAACGACCNTCAACCAGAGGNGTTCTGTTGCCAATTACTTGTCCACTGATNATCTCGTCATGCCTGTGAGGTCCCCAAGGTTGTTTTTTTTCCCCGCCCTGTGATTCAGGTATCATCCCCGGGTCNCGATTCTTCGAGAAGCGATTCTTNCCCCCCGAACCAGGCTTGGAGAAGGGGAGTTTTCCAGGTTGTTGCCTGTAGCCAACCATTTCCCGATTTTCCTCTTTAGTCATCAGTTAACCTCCTCAAAACCGGGATGCGGGTCGCTCTTCGGAGATGTTGAGCTCTCAATGGACGATCCAGAGGTCAGGATATCGGAGGCNGCCCTCACAGATTCGATAATCTGCTGATAGCCCGTGCATCGACACAGATTNCCCTCTATGGCCTCCTTAATTTCCTCATCATCAGGGGTCTGGTTTTNTTCTAGAAGTGCAGAGATTACNACGAGGAAACCCGGTGAGCAGAAACCACATTGACTTCCACCATAATCTGTGAATGTTTGTTGGATTGGGTGCAGGTGGTGTCCGTCTGCGAGACCTTCCACAGTGGTGATTTCCAAACCTTCTGCTTCCGATGCCAAAGTCAGACACGAAAGNCNCGGCTCCCNTCCAATTAGAACAGAGCAGCAACCGCATGTTCCCATATCGCACCCTCTTTTTGTCCCTAGGCTTCCCACCTGATCCCTNAGCACATCCAGCAAAATTGCGTTACTTTCAATGAAAGTTGAAAACTCAGAGCCATTCACCTTTGCAGTCCACTGAACCTGATCNGGACTTGGAAGCATGGGTAGCCGGAACTGCTTCATGCCATCCCACATACTGAGTCATGCTTTGAGCATTCGGTTCCAGATTNGACCTCCAATGATCCACTATAATACAGATAGGGGGGTTCACATTCTCTCAAGTGACAGAATCTCAGCACATATTGCTAGTGCAATTTCTTCAGGAGTATCGGCACCTATTTCCAAACCAATCGGGCATCGAATAGCCATGAGTCTTCCCTCATCAACTCCCGACTTGGTCGCCGATGACTTGAATGATGACCACTTCGTTTTTGAACCAATTACTCCAATCCTAGGCCCATTGCCATCAGTGNAGAAATCTAGGAGCCCCAAAAGNAGACTCTCGTCAACCTTCCAATCGTGGCCTAAGATAATTACATCCGTAAATCTACAAATTGACTCAGAATCTTCCAATTCGAAGAATTCATCCACACTCATTGAAAACAACTCGCTCGCAAAGGGAAATCGATCCCTACTCGAATATTCGCCCCTGGAATCAAGAACGCTGTGAGACCAACCCAAAGTGTCGCAAACTATGGCCACGCACCTTCCAACATGGCCACCTCCGGCGATTAGAATATGCGGCATTGGTTCCAATACCTCCATTGCAATAGTTACACGCCCCCCGCATAGGCTGTCAAGCGTACTGACATCATCACCCCTCCCGTCCTTGTGTAACAAGAAAGTTTCCACTCTTCCTCCAGATTTACGATTATGAACAGATCCATCATTCAGTAGATTTCTGAGAGCGACCTCAACTTTCAACTCCAAGCCTGCACCACCTACNGTTCCGAATTTGCAATCTTTAGAAGAAATTGCCATCTTTGCACCTGGCTTTCCCGGNACACTTCCACTGGATTCAATTACAGAGGCTATGGCAACCCTTTCTCCANGATCCAGCCTATCAAGTGCCCAAGAAAGAACGGCGACGCTCACGCATCTCTGAGAGCGTCATATGACTTTTTGTTTGCGATTTTTACCACAATCATGGTTGCAACAAATCAGCTAGTGATTGATANTCTCCCACTANCCACANCAAAGCCAATCCAATGATGATTGCCGGCAGAGTAGTGTGGATAGTGGCCCATATGGAGGCAGCCTTGTGACGAACCAATAGGGGGAATAGCGCATCTCCATCCTGAGAGATCGCATTAGCAACTAGTGCTGGGAATGAGACGATTCCCTGGACGTACGCCGTAATCGCGATAATCTGGGGGCCGCAACCNGGAATCAGACCTACAAATGCTGCAAGCATTACAGCACCAACTCCTGCCCCATGNCCCGANAGNNCCGTCTCGTCCACTCCCGATGCAATCATTCCAAANTCAAAGACAAGGTAGGCGACAAGAACCCAAAAAGTCACGAATGCTGTTTCCGAGGCAGCGTGAATCAGAGTTTCGTCCAGTGAATTTAGTTTGTCACCGATTGTAGCNTCGGTATCGTCTCCAAAGAAATTCTTGGAAGAAATNTATAGGATAATTGACAGCGATGTCCCAATGAAGCCAACCCAGGTAATGACTCCATCCCTNGTCGTTGGATCCCAGNCCAATTCCGGGGAATATTCCGGGTCTTGTGCGTACCAAAATAGAAGAAAGATAGCTAGACATAACCCGACTCCCGTGACNATCCACCAAACCCTGTGACCTTGGTGNAAGACACGGTANCCCCACCCATCAGGTGACTCCCTGGGTAAATCCNCTATTAGGGANNCTTTGCCCTCCATTTCTCTAGCAGCTTCTTCCCCCAGAGGNTNGTTTGAGCCGAACTTAGGGCCGAATTTGCCCAGAGGGGCGGCCGGCGTAACGTCGAGNGCATCTANCCCATAACCCCAAATCACTCCNACTACGAATGATATGGCATGAACAAGAATAACTGGGATTAGGAATGCTGAGTTCTGGAAAATTGCACCAATTAGAACGAAAGCCGAGTCCCCAAGTGTTGCAATCAGGGTTGCAATCACCGTCCCATAGGTGACATAACCCCTGGCATACATCGGCATTACGATTATCGCCCCACCACAACCCGGAGTAAGGCCCATCAAAGCCCCAATAAACGGTTGAAACCTCCTATTTTCACGTATCCAGTCCACAAATCTGCCTGCAGTGACATATTGAAGCCAACTGAAAAGCAGGACCATGGCGGCAACAAATACAGTCACTGCAAGGAAGGCATCGCGCATCGAAACTACTACTATTTCCAGCACTTCTCCAATGCTGATCTCAGATGCCATGTCCGCTGCCTTGCGACAATTGATTTCAAAGTTGGTCTAACCCAGATCTTCCAGAGGNGACAGCAGACACCATCTCTGCAAATTTGCTCATCTCTTCTTCTGTATCNACATTAAGGTGCAAAAACCGATCATTAACCTCAATTTTCTCCGGTGCNACCAAGTCTCTGAGGGCGACTCCCGGCTCAGCTCGTAAAATCCTCCCNGCATCTTCAGNCGAAATGAGAATCGGATGCCCGCCTCTTCCATTNAATGAGGGGCACGTCGTTTCTTCGGAGACGACCAATCTCTCTAGGGTNCCNATTGAAAATCCAGGACGGTCTATCGGTGCAATAAGTATTCTACAATTTTCGCCGAATATTTCGTTGATCCTCGCTATCCCCAGCTGAATTGAGCCNGTCCTCCCCTCTTCTGGACTGTGATTGACTATCACTTCACGTCCCTTGACCAATTTCTTCACGCATANCTCCAAATCAGNTCTAGTAACTACTACGGGTTCTATTCCNACTTTTGTCAGCTTTTCAATNACATAATTCAGNAATGTCGTACCTTCGACTTCAAAGATCGCCTTTTCATGNCCCATCCTAGAACTGGAACCAGCGGCAAGTACGATNCAGCCGACCGGGNCACTTCGCATAACCATGGGAGTGGATGTTGCGTATTAGGTCTATAGAAGGCCCAAACTTGCAAGATATGCCATATATGCAAGGTAAGTGCATATCATGGCCGCTCCTTCTCTCTTGCCCAAACTCTTCTCGCCAAGCATCATTGCTGCAACTAGGCCCGAGGTCAGTATAACTACCCAGATATCCCTTTGCATGAACTCTTCTGATATCTCAATACCCCCTCCAACTACTGCAGAAACTCCGATAATTCCTAAAATGTTCATGACGTTCGAACCAAGCACATTCCCTACAGCAACACCTCCTTGCCCCCTGAGTCCAGCTATCAGCGTTACAGCCAATTCCGGCAATGAAGTTCCGAGAGCCACCACTGTCAGCCCGATGACAGCTTCCGAAATTCCAAACCTCACTGCCATACCCTCTGATCCTGAAACAAGTAATTTTGCCCCTATCCAGATCAAAATTCCTCCAATTATGCAAGCAGGAATAGCTACATGCATCCCCGATGGAAGCCAAGAATCGCCTATTTCGAACTCTTCTCCGGTTCTACTAGCGTTCAAGTATGCAAAAACGTAGTAGCCCACCAATATTGTCAACATGATAAATCCAGATATCACAGTCGCCTCCCCATTCAGTACTAATATGGCTAGAATCAATGTGGCCACAATCACGGCAACCGAGTCCCTCTTTATTCCCTGGTCGGGCTTGGAGCACACTCCCAGAAAGGCAGCAGTTCCGAGTACCAGCATCACGTTTGCTACATTGGAGCCTAAAACCCCGCCAATGGCAATATCTGGCTTCTCATTCGATACAGCTTCCACAGCAACTGCCAATTCAGGAAGCGAAGTCCCGATTGCTACGACCGTGAATCCAACAAGTAATGGTGAGATACGCAGCTTCTCGGAAATTCTGACCGCACCTTGGACCAAACCCTCCCCTCCTGACATCAGCATAATGAATCCAGCGAGGATAAATGCAGAGTCAGTTATCGCATCTGCCATGTTACTAACCGCAGACCATGCACTCATGACTGTTTTCCTGCGATCAAGCTAACTCACAAGCCCTCTCTATGTGCCTTTCGACCAGTTTGGAATTTGGAATGGTGTGGTCCTCCAGAGTCGGCGAGAAAGGAACGGGGGTATCCAATGAGCCAATTACTACGGGCGGGTATTCTAATTTCCAGAATGACTCTTCAATTATCCTGTTGCATATTGTATGTCCAAATCCGCCGCTCCATTGGGACTCCTGTAACACTAGGAGCCGCCCTGTCTTCTGAACCGATCCAACGCACTTTGCGAAATCGAAAGGTACCAAGGTTCTGAGATCAATAACTTCCACTTCGACTCCTTTTTTGGCCATCTTAGAACTTGCATTCATTGCAACATGTACCATTGCACCCCATGTCACTATTGTAATGTCTCTACCGCCCCTAACCACTCTGGCACTGCCAATCGAGGTAATTCCCTCAGCAACTCTTTGATGCACAGTTTCCGTGTCCACTAATTGGTTTATGGTGTCCCCCCACCCGGTTTTACCCCCTCTTAGGCCATATAGCCCTATATGCTCCAAGAAAACCACAGGATCATTCAATGCATGAGCTTCGATTAGGAGATCGTACGCATCTTGCGGGGTGCTAGGGGCAACTATCACCAAACCGGGGTCATTGGTAAACCATGATTCTATCATATTAGCATGAAAGGGCCCACTTCTTGTTTTGCCCCCCAGTGGGATTCTAATTGTCATAGGGACCTCCGCTCCCCATCTCCAACGCAACTGTGCAGCATTGTTGACTAGGGCATTCATTGCTAGAGCAGCAAATCCTCCAAATTGTATCTCTGCCATTGGCCGCATACCCCCTAGAGCTGCTCCAGCTGCCGAATTGATGATTATCGATTCAGAGAGAGGCATATCCAGGAGCTTCTCCTGATGACCCCTTGCCTTAAGTGGAAGATTGATGCCAAAGGCACCTGCAATTTCCATATCTTCGCCCATGAAAACGATCTCGTCACCATACCTTTCCGCTAGGTCAACTAGCCCATTTTGAATCGCTTTGCTGTATGTCCATGAATTCGCCGATTCGGAGAATTTCAAGGTGCTCTCCCCCACTTTCATCTCAGACTCAATGCCTACAAACTCGCCAGAAATCCGACCAAGCTGCTCCTCATGGCTCGCGGCACTGTGCAAAGATGTAACGCCCTTTGTTACCGTATGGCCTTCCGGCCACTCCATTTCCTCGACCTCAATCCTTGCTTGGGATACTAACTCTTGCTCTTC
>PBUX01000040.1 GCA_002728565.1 Methanobacteriota archaeon
CGACTTCAGGTGACGCTTGCACATTGATTGCCATTGGAAAAAATGGCAGCGATAGAGCTAGTAAAGCAAGTAAGAGGTCTTTGCCCATGTACGAACGATGCACCATCGATGTTAAAATACGCCCATCGACCGATTCAGAAAAGATCCAATTAGAAGGTGAACTCGTGCGGGAAAACTCCAGAGTAATTCGGAGAATGGAAATCTCGATTCTTTTAGTCATTTTTCTCATTTCTGGAACGCTGGCGGCATCTCTGCAGTCGGACAGTGGATTGCAGGATGAGGGGAAAAATCGGGAAACTTTGCTAGATTCGAGTGATTTCGAGCCCACCATTGATGGAAATGATTACCTCACCATTGAGGAGTCGGTTTTCTCCGCGACGAATTACCTGAAAAAGAAGTGGATAGAAGATGGTTATCCGGGATTGGTTAAGCCATTTGATTCTGGCAATCAGCTTTCAAAGAACTCCTTGAGAAGTTGTGAGCAGGCATGGGGTGTCGGAGAAAGCGATAATTTCACAACTACGTCAGGAAATATCTTTGCAGAGGTTAAGAAAACTTCCACAAATTCTGCTATTTTCGTGGAGGGGGGTTTTGTCGTATCCTCCACGGTCCTCAATGACATTGCTGCAACATGGGACTCGATAATTTTCCCGACGAATGTAGACTATTTTGGTGCAGTGCCAGATTTGGATAACAACTGTCAAGTCGAGATATTGTTGTATTCGATAGACGGTTCAGGAGGGACTGGGGGCTACTTCCAGCCTGGTATCTCTTCGATAAGAGAAAGCTTGTTTATTGACATTGATGATTTGGAACACAGGAATTCCATACTCTCTCATGAGCTAGAGAGATTGATTCACAACGCTTGGGATCCCTACGAGTACATTTGGGTGGATGAAGGCGCTGCTGCCATGGCAGAATTCCTATGCTTCAATGCGAATGAAGATTTGGATTTAGATGCGAATAGCTGGACTTCGAACACTAGNAAGAGCCTGAGGTGGTGGAACGACAGGGGGTCTGATTTCGGGTCTGGTTTTCTCTTCATGCTATTCTTAGAGGACAAACTGGGTGGCCCACAGGCAATCAGGAGCTTGGTCAGTGACTCTGCTTTGGGTGGGAAAGGAGTCGAGAATCTTGCTAGAAGTCCTGGAAGTGGNTCCACCCCAATTGGAATTACAATGGGTGACATCTTTGCGAACTTTAGTGCTGCTGTGACATTAGATAGCCCACAAGGGGCCTTTGGTTTCTCAAATCTTGATTTGAAAGAAGATTGCTCTGCGGGAGGGATTTGCAAGGCTTCCCCTGCTGGAACTAATCAACAATGGTCCCAAGTTTGGCAAACTACCGATGTTGAAATGGAGGGCTGGGGTATGNGATCATTTAGATTCAGCCAGGGTAATGGNGACCCCCTCAGCATAATGGTTCAACCGGATAGTGCGGGATTTGATGGCTCCCTTTTGGTCAAAGAAACTGTTTCTGGTTCTTGGGCTATGTCAAAAATTAACATAGATCCATCAACTGGCATAGGTTCCGGGCTAGTTCAGGGTTTTGGAAATGAAACTTCTGACGCAATCCTACTGGTTTGGTATGACTCCCCGGTAGATGACTGTGATTACGACTTCGCAAATTGTGGCATACTATCCAATGGGCAGTACCCAACTGGCTCAATTTCGGTTTTCGCTGATTTAGTTTCTGAACCTGCACAGATTTCGATTGAAAGTATCGAAAGTTTCGATAGAGATGGGGATTCACTAGATGATAGTATTGNCTTAGATATTGAAGCTACTTCTAGTGCATTTTTTGAAACACTAGANGTTTCNATGGAGGCTTGGGAGAATGGCACCAAAGTAGATGAGTCNAGGTTTTTCATTTCGGCNGGTAATTCGGGAGAAACGAAGAAGTCAGTCTGGTTCACACCGCCGAATTCGGGAGAATGGAGTTTTCATGCTAAGTTGTCGGACTTAATGGGTGATGTCGAAGACGCGGCCTTTTCTCTGCCAATGATGATACATAATATGAAACCGACTTCTTCTGGTTCTATTTCATCGAATAGCTCACAAACATGGACTCAGAATTACTTCTTCGGNGGTGGATACGATTTATGGGGATTTGGCGAAGAGAATGGCTCATTCGAGCATAATGAAACCCCTCAATCATATATTTGGAGTATGGGTGATGGNAATGATTCATTGCTGAAAAACCCGATTCACTCATTTCTCGATGAGGGGGCGTACGTTGTCTCATTGATTGTAGTAGATAGGGGTGGTTACTTCTCTGATCCGATAAGCTGGGAAATCTCGGTAAATGACTCGACTGCCCCTAATCCAGTTATTTCGATCGATGGGATACAGATTACTGAAGAAATATCAGTAAATACTAATCAGAGAGTTCAGTTCTCCGCTTTTGGGACGACAGACAATGTTCCNGTAGAAGGCTTGTTCTTCACATGGTCGTGGGGAGATGGGTCGTTTGATTCCGGAAAGGGGTTGTTCCAAGCCAGTCATAGTTGGATCGACGGCTCGTCTGAAGGTTCCCTTTATCCTATGAGTCTCGGAGTTAGCGATGGAGAGCAATACTCCGAGATCTCTATTCCGGTTCGTGTGATGAATAGGGTACCAGAGAGGATTTTTAATGGCGACTTGGTGACCTACACGCTTACCCCAATTCACATGCCAGAGGTT
Source organism: Methanobacteriota archaeon (assembly GCA_002728565.1). Taxonomy (GTDB): domain Archaea; phylum Thermoplasmatota; class Poseidoniia; order Poseidoniales; family Thalassarchaeaceae; genus UBA36. The sequence continues at coordinate 2,682 of PBUX01000040.1, forward strand.
TTCTCAGATAGCGACGGGGTTATTGTTTCGCATAATTGGATTTTTGACGAAGGGGTTAACCTAGAGGGCGGAGATGTTAGCATTACTTCCGATTTCTCAGAAACAACTTCTGCATTGGAGAGCCCGTCGGTTGCTTGGAGAACTCCTGGTCTGAAGAACGTCAGCCTTGAGGTAATTGACGACGATGGCAATGCCACTACAGCTCATATNCAGATCGAGGTGTTGAATCAACACCCCGTGGCCGTATTCAATCGCCCGGACGATGGAACTGTGGAAAGTGCATATGTGATTGAGAGTCAGTCATTTGATCCTGATGGCGATTCTTCGGATCTTGTTCACATNTGGACGGTTTCCGATATGCAGGATCCAATTGAGAATACCACATCAATAAGTAGGTCTTTTCCNGAACCTGGCCTATTTAGCATCTCACTGGTAGTGGTTGACGAGCTCGGATTNGAATCGTCCCCGAAGACTTTCTTTTTCTATATCGAAAATCCNCTACCGATTGCCTCGATTTCATTCAGTTGCCCGACGCAAATGGGTGAAAAGCTGAGTGAGGTTCCAAATGACGAGAGGCTTGTTTCCTGGCAAGTACCTCATACAGAGGGAATGGGTGCTTTCGTGGCGCCCGATGACATAATCAGATTTGATGGTAGCTCTAGCTACGACTCTGATCCTGCATTCATGGGGAAGACCTCTGTTGACAGAGATAATGGAGACTGGAATGGCATAACAAAATGGATTTGGGATTTCGGAGACGCGTCTCCAGCAGCAATGGGCCCAGTAGCATGGCACAGTTTCGAAAGAGCTGGNACATACACAGTTAGGTTGACGGTTACAGATGGTTTTGAGGGTGGCGAGTCGAACTATACCGAAATGACCGTGATTGTTTCCAGNNAGCCATTGATTACGACAGAAAGTCCAATTCCATCCGAATACGTCGTTGTAGGNGATAAAATAGATTTAATGTGGAATGCGACGGATCCTGAATTGGAAGCAGGCCTAGTAGCATGGCTGGATAATGACGCTCTGGTTGACTCCGATGGAGATGGTATTGAGTGGAACGACAGGGATGAAAACCTTACTGGTTCTCTTGACTTCCATTGGGACCTAAATGCCCTAGTTGACGAAGATTGCGAAACCCCTGAAGGTTGTGACGGCGACACAAGGAACGATTGGATTGGAAACATCCCATACTGGTCTGAACCGGGAGAGATTAGGGTAGCGCTGACGGTTTGCGATGGGGTTGGGGTGTGCTCCTCCGAGGATTTCGTAATCACCGTCCTTTCAGTACAAGATGTCACTCCTGCTAAGACATTAGCCGACCTAAGTTGGGAGGATTTGATTCCAGAAAAAGAGAGTTTTGGACTGATTGCGCTTATTTCTCTAGTTGCAATTCTGGGTTGGTTGGTAATGAGGCAGAGGGATGAAGATGAAATCGATGCAATGGACATGGTGGAAAAATATGGGGTTGATGAAGTCGAAGCGGAGGGTGGGCTGCCGGGAATGGATCAGCACAGCCCACCGCCACAACCAAAATACCTCTCCCCCGAGGAGCGTACGAACAAAGAGTCGGGATATGTTCGGCCGGTTAGAACGGGGCGGAGAAATTGAGGGTCGAGAAAAGTGGATTTGTCGGGCTAAATAAGGCTATGATCATACTTCTTTTGGCTTGCATAACATTCTCGCCGGCAATGCAAGCTTCGTCTTCTTCCCCTTCATGTGAGGTCGCACCGGGAAGCGATTGGGGTGATCAAAACCCAGAAGATTTCCTAAGAATTTTTTCAGTTGAGTCTGAATCTGAAATTTTCGGCAATATTGACAGGATCCTAGGAATTGATGGACGTGATCCGGATCTCCGACCATTAGTCAGAGGTTTCAGTTCAGAATGGTCGGATGGAACTTGGGGGGGATTTCCTGGCATATCGATTTCGAATGATAGCGCGGCCGCATTAGAGGTCGTCCTTGTACCTGGNTACAGGTACACTTTCTGTATTCAATTCTCCAGTGAANCCGGATCTTCTTCCTCTGACGTAAGCGGCGATGTTTACCTAATGACCGAGCAGAACTATGGAGTATATGGCAATGAATATAGTTGGAGGGGAGAGGGTTTCGATGAACTGGAATTCGTCCCAGTTGAATGGAGGGACATGGCAACATGGGTCACTTTCAGGGATTCGCACGCATATGAATCGTCGAATTATGTTGAGTTTTCGGTCGCCATTGACTCATCTGGAAGTGCGTGGTCCTCATTGGGATTGGCTGATTCAAACAACCAACATTTCTTCCTAGTTTTGGATGGCTGGGACAATAGCAGGGTCGGAGATGAAGCCGCCCATGGAGGTGTTATGAATGCTGAGATTCTCGTTGACGTGGAAGAAAGAACGACGTTGCCGAAATTCATTGCTTACATTTTCATTGGCGCCCTTCCACTAGCATGCGTAGTCGTCCCAATTATCCTGCATGCAAAGTATCACTCCACTGCAATTGACGAAGAGNNGGGGATNAGGGANGTCCCACTTTTGAGTGAGGATGTTTAGCTGTACTCGAGCATTGACCATGCCATTTGCAAATCTGAAATGTTTATCCTCCCCTGCTGGGCCAGATATGGGTCATATTCAGTGGTAGTGTAAACCAAGGCTTGTTCCAGCAATGGGGCGTGAATCCGTGTCCAGTCCCCCCCAGGGCCCAGACCCATCAATGAGGTCCTTATCCCGGAGTCCTTCATCTTCCAAGCAGCTTCGAAAATTCCGAATCCGTCATTTCTGTTTTTCGTCTCTATGCAGACCTTGACTATCTCTCCAAGTGATTTAGAATCTTCAATTTCTTGTAATATTTGTGAAGTATTCGGAACATCCCCGNTATNGTGGACTGAGGCTATCACCTGAGTTTCTTTNNCCAGTGAATCCACCAANNCNTCTCTNACGTCCTCGGGGATGTTGGTTTCAAGATCNATCCACCTTGGTTTGNCAGCAATGGCAGACCTAAGTACATCGAACCTAGANTCATCAGTTCCNGGAAAGATGCCCCCNTGGTCTATTGGCCTACAGGTAANGATAATTGGGAGTTCAATATTTTCGATTAGTTCCGTTAGCGACTCCCGTATGTCAACATCTTCAAATTCGAGGTTTTCTTGTTTACTTTCACTTTCTTCGGACTCTTTTTCCTCGGTGTGATTTTCCTTCTTTGACCAAAGATAATCCAGCCTTACTTCCACTAGNTCCGCNCCCAANGATTTGGCTTCTGAAGAATCGGACNCAATTTCAGCAGCTGTTCTGCCCCTAAGTGTGACACATACCAATGGGCTATTCATTCATGAATGCGAATTGTAATGAAGGTTTAATCGTGTCGAGTGAGGNAATAATTCNAAAGATCCAGAAAAATTGTTATGAGNGNAAAAAGGCGGCATTTACCTGAATAATACGCATAGTTCAATAACCGATAACTGTAGGTTGTCATATATATTTGAGGGTTCCCTACGGGAACCCTCACGAGATGTTACCCATGTCAGAGGAATATGATGCAGAAAGCATCCAGGTTCTCGAGGGACTCGAGGCTGTTAGGAAGCGCCCCGGGATGTACTTGGGGGACCCCCATGANGGCTCGGCTCTGCATCACTGCATATGGGAAGTCGTGGACAACGCAGTAGACGAACACCTAGCTGGCTTCAATTCGACCATAGAGGTTGACCTGGAAAAAAATGGTTCCATCACGGTTGCGGATCACGGTAGAGGGATTCCAGTGGATAAGCACCCCGAAGANGGAGTTAGTGCCGCTGAAGTCATTATGACAAAGCTGCACGCAGGTGGGAAATTCGATAACGAGGCGTACAAAGTTGCTGGNGGATTGCATGGNGTGGGCGTCAGTGCAGTNAATGCGGTTTCGGAGAAGCTGACGATGACCATTCACCGTGATGGGAAAGAATGGTTCCAGGAATATGCCAAAGGGGAAAGGAAATCCGCCTTGAAGTCGATTGGTGCTTCGGAGAAAACGGGCACTGTAATTAGTTTCAAACCAGATTTATCCATTTTCAGCGATGTCACGGAATTTGATTTTGAGCAGATAAATACAAGACTTCGAAGGACTGCCTTTCTCAATGCAGGCCTGAGGATCATTCTACGTGATGGTAGAGGGGACGATCCGATAGAAATCGATCACAAGTACGAAGGCGGGCTTCGGGAATACGTAGAAGCCATGAATAAAAATAAGGAGTCNATCCATGATAGTGTTGTACATATCTTTGGCTCGAAACCTGGAGACAAAGGAGAGGTACACGTAGAGGTTGCTTTGCAGTGGACTGATGCNTANTCNGANTCCGTACANTGCTTCACTAACATCATACATAACTCAGACGGAGGCACTCACCTGTCAGGTCTGAAAAGTTCACTCACAAGGACAATCAACTCCTATGCACAGTCGCGAAAACTTCTGAAAAATGTGTCTAGCCTATCAGGTGACGACATAAGAGAGGGTTTGTCGGCAGTCATTTCAATCAAGCATCCCGATCCATCATTCAACGCCCAGACAAAGTCGAAATTGGTCACTAGCGAGGTTGCTGGAATTGTTGAGCAGATAGTAAATGACCGACTGGGCGAGTACTTTGAAGAAAATCCAGCGATTGCTAAGTCCATTGTCGAGAAGGCTGTGCTGGCTAGCAAAGCTAGGGAAGCGGCAAGAAAGGCCAGGGATCTCACTAGGAGGAAAGGTGTCCTCGAGGGAGGGGGGCTTCCTGGGCAATTGGCGGATTGTCAGTCAAAGGACCCCGGGGAGTGTGAGATCTACATCGTAGAAGGGGAAAGCGCCGGCGGATCTGCAAAGATGGGTCGGGACAGGAGAACGCAAGCGATACTTCCATTGAGGGGAAAGATCCTCAATGTAGAGAGGCAGCAGAGAAATCTGACTAAGGTTTTCTCTAATGAGCAAATCCAGAGGATGATTCGGGCACTTGGTGCAGGTGTGGGCAACGAAGATGATGATGAGGGGGCTTTCGACCCCGAAAAGCTCAGGTATGGTAAAATTATCATTATGACTGATGCAGATATTGACGGCGCGCACATCAGAACTTTGATTCTGACATTTATGTGGAGATTCATGCGTAGAGCCATAATTAATGGGAATGTCTTCATTGCCGCTCCGCCTCTTTTCTCCGTTTCAAGGGGCAAGCATACCGAATGGGTCCACAGTGAGAAAGACAGAGACGCGGCCATCAAGAGGCTGCAAAAGGAGTCGCCTTCGTCCAAAATAGATGTGCAGAGATACAAGGGACTTGGTGAGATGAACGCGGATCAACTTTGGGAGACCACAATGGACCCCGATAGACGTACTATGATGAAGGTTGAAATCAAGGATGCCCAGGAGGCTGATTCTCTTTTCTCGGTCCTAATGGGAGAGGACGTTCCAGATAGGCGTGAGTTCATTGAGAATAATGCGAGCAAGGTAACTGCGCTAGATGTTTGAGGTAATTTGAATGGCAGAAGATCTACTCAGGAGGGACATCTCGGATGAGATGAAAGAAAGTTACATCAATTATGCGATGAGTGTAATTATTGGCAGAGCCCTTCCAGATGTCAGGGATGGGCTGAAACCGGTACACAGAAGAATACTCTGGGGAATGTATCAGGCTGGACACACCCATGACAAGGGATACAGCAAATCTGCAAGATCGGTGGGAGAGGTAATGGGTAAGTTCCACCCACACGGCGATCAGGCACTTTATGACACGATGGTTAGGATGGCACAGGACTTCTCCCTTCGTTACCCATTAGTCGATGGCCAAGGAAATTTCGGCTCTATTGACGGTGACCCGCCTGCTGCAATGAGATACACCGAGAGTCGTCTAGATCGTTTGTCTCGTCACATGCTGGATGACATAAACAAAAACACGATCGACATGGAGCCAAACTTCGATGAGACTGAGAAGGAGCCCTCTGTTCTTCCTTCACGGCTTCCAAATCTACTTCTCAACGGAAGTGATGGTATTGCGGTAGGAATGGCGACAAAGATACCCCCTCACAATCTGAACGAAGTTGTTG
>PBUX01000041.1 GCA_002728565.1 Methanobacteriota archaeon
GATTTATTGGGAATTGATCACTTTGAGTACATTAATCAAAAGGATGCAGAAGACGACGCCCTGCATTGGAAAAGGATAATGCCTCAAATTGGACCATATCTTAATTTTAATCTGTGGCCTTCTGAAGGTGATTATGTAAGAGATCTGGTTTCCGCTCCTGAGGATGTATATCATCAGGAAAATGGAGGAAATAAACTGACGGATTTTTGTAATGATTTATCGAACCGGAATCCCCCTTACAGAGCAATTGAGGAAACAGGATTTGGTGAGAGATTAATTCCTCCTTGGGACGAAAACTGTCCCAGATGTAATCCTGAACTAGAGCTCGATAGTAAAGAAGCAAGTATGATTAGAAAGGGAATTGGGGGTTTCTGTTGGCAGCACAGACTGTTACATGATATTGGAGATAAACAGAGAGTCAGAGACTCTGCACAAAGTCAGCCAAGATATGTCGATGGGTGTCCAGATATGGAATTCCCTCCAAGAGAAAGAAAGGTTAATGCCATTGCAAATATTGATGGAAATAGTATCGGGTGGCTACTCAGAAGTTCTAGATTCGATGAGAGCCTTGAACAAAAGCTCGACGGAATACGAAGAAGGAGTATGCGATTCAATGCCAATTGGTGGCTTTCTCTGTCCAAAGCCATAATGACTCAAAACAAAAAGACCCCGGATAGAATTGCTTGTTGGGTCAGTGCGGGTGACGACATTGTACTTGCAGCATACGATAGTAGTGATGCAGGAGTCATGGATTCAGTAGAGTTGCTTAAGCAGATGCTGGAAGAATTTTCTATACTTCTGAATGAGAAACTGAATTTCGAATTACAAGTCAATCAAGGTGGCCCCCTGGCAACATTCTGTGCTTCTATTTGCTATCGTGGAGAAGATGGAATAAGCGGCATTTACGATGCCGCTTCTAATCTAGAAGTACACGCTAAGAATCTGTGGCGAGAAAAACATCGTGATGAGCCTTCGGGTAGAACGATGATTAGTGCTGAGAAGTTGGATCGGGAGAAATTCGACATCCATAGGATGCTACTAGAAGGAACGGAATGGACTGAGGAATTACTTCGAGAGATTGCCGATAGGCATTCACTCAGTTTCGACGAAATGGGCGATCTAGAAAAACTCAGATTAATCTGCTCTAGAGCGGAAATTGTGTATTCCCAAGGATCTCTAAGTATGCTAATCTCTGAGAAGAAATCGGAAATTTATGAATTGCCTGAATTTGAAAAGATTGAGTTGCCATCATCACTAGAAGGGATTACCAATATTATTCTGATTCAGTCTCAGTAATCTTACAAACTAACATTCCAGTGTACACTATCACAGGTGACAGATAGCATACCCCATACCAGACGAAACTAGTCGTGGTAGTTAGTTCCAAGACTGTTCGCTTAGACTCGCTAGAGCCGGGGGACGCTTTCTTGTGCGGCCACTGCAGTCAGCACTCACAGACAGTGCTCAAGGATAGTGTACTAGAGTGTATGATTTGCCTAGTTGAGGTTCAAGAGTATGATCTAGTCGACCACGACAGAGTTCAGCTTGACCAAGAAGGTAGAATGTCGGGCAGAGGAGGGGCTGTAAAATTAGGTCAAAGGCCCAGTAGAACGGTTATTGGAGACTCGAGCGGAAAGGCTGGAAACGGTAAATCTTGGAATTATATGAGGAAGGTCGATAGTGGTGGCAGGGATGATGGCCCTACAAGAAAGAAGATAGAAGCAATCAGAATAATTCAGAGTAATTCAACTACCCAAGGGCACGAAAGGAGAGCGCTTGAGTTACTTGACTTAGGATGGCCAGACAAGAGGCAAACTAGACCAAATCGTCTCGCCCTAAAGGAGCCGATATGGAGATCTGCTCACCCGCATGGAGTTGGGTGTTCTGCCGCAGCTTGCCTTCACATCGCCGCTGAGGAGATGGGTTTTGACTCGAAGTTTGAGGATGTCGTAAATCTCTGTCTTCCAACCGCACAAAACACGATTAGTTTTGGATTCAGATCGCTCAAGAGAATGCGCAAGATACTGCATGATTCCCTAGGCAGAGGAGGACGTATGAATTCGAATAATTCGGCCAGGGCAATTCTGTCAAGAGCAAGTCTTGGAGAGACTATCTATGGAGGAATTATTTCCAGAATTTGGGAGTATTGGGAGTTGTCCACAGTTACTGGAGACAACCTTGAGAATCATCCTAGACAGATGCTTGCAGCAATCTGCCATGTAGTAGCAGTAGAGGAGGGAATACCGGTGAGATCAACACTAATCCAGAATAGATTCAATGTAGGTAGAAGTTACCAGAATTGGATCTCAAGGGTCAGTTCCAAGCAAGTTGATANGCCTCCAATAAAAACGTAAATTTCCCCGGGTAAGTGACCAAATGATAGNGAANAAGNAGGTTGAGAATCATGTCAATATTCCTCATAATTGTTGTACAATTGTATCCAAAATTGTTGGAATTATGTACATCGAGAGAATGTTCCAAATTCCTGTCACTGGTGACGCCATGAAGATTCCATGTCATACATATAGCATTGAGGAGTGAGAAGATGAGTTGTACTAAGAATTGGGAATTAACTTGTGTGCGACACTATTCTCCATCTGCGAAGAGCATTGATGTTGCTACCTTCTATTTTGGTAGAGACTTAGACGAGTTGACTCCAGAATCTAGAGCCACAAACATAGGAAGGATGGTAGCTGTCTCAAGAGAAGATTCCATTGAAACTCCAGACATACGTGACGATGTAAGGAAGTTACCAAGCGGCATTATTTCGATGCTGGATTTAGCGAACTTGACAGAGGAAGCTCTTGAAGCAGGATTCCATATCGAGATGACTAGTGTCAATCCTGGTCCAAAATCCGGTTGGACGAAGTTGGTAATGCTGGCTGACGGAACTGAGAAGAGAAGGGGGCTTTTTGGTAGAACTGGCTACCAAAAGCGCGTTTGTTACATGGAGTGTGATTCGGAGAAAACTATGGAGTTCATCCCTCTAGCTCCAGAAGCAATGCCCAAGATAATGTGGGCTAGAGTTACTGAGATACCTCCTGCCATACTTGCAGGAATTCTTGCAGAAAGTATTCTCGATTCAGAGCCTCAGCAAACTACTTTGGATGAATTTGCAGATCTAGGACTTGAGGATGTGTTTTGCCTGGCAAGAGAATTGGCACTACCAGGGCCATCTTGGGACTGCTGTTTCTAGTGTCACCTGTGACTAGAGGAGCCTGCACACCATACATTATACAATAGAGGAGTGAGAAAGATGAGTGATGCAACAGAAGATACTACTAGGGGCCAGATGATGATTGTAGACATGCTACCTGAACTGACTGAAGAGTGGATTCGGGATGCTACACAGAATGAGCATTTGGAGTGGGCTAGGGGAATGCTAGAGTTCTACGAACCTGGTGCTATACATGAAATGGAGGAATGGGGCATCACCTTGCAAATTGTCTCAAGTGATACAGCTAGGTGTATCTCTGTTTTTGACCATGGATATCCTATGCACATGCTACAGATGCTTATCACAACCTTCGAGGCTGCTGGACTAACTCTAGAGATTGCCCCCTATACTGTCCTGCGGCCATATGTGGCTCCCGAAAAGGAAGAGGATGTCGGGGCTGAAGATCCACAGAACTCTGTCCGCCAGGCGTATGCAATGGAGGTTGTCTGATGTGGATATACACGACTCAGGGCTTCCTCAGTGTAGTCCAGCATAACGCGATGCCTGATCACTTCCAGATTAAGGCTAGAGTGCCAGATCCATTGCAGGAGCTTTGGCCTAATCATGAGATTGAGATAATTGACTGGGCGGACTACAGATATAGAATCACTATAGAAAAGTCGGATGCTCTTCCTGTGTTGCTAGGATTGATGGAGAAGGTCGATTACACCAGCTTCAAGAACGCTTGCGGTGGGAATAGAATATACCACACGGTTCTAGCCGAAATATGGTGTATTATGTACTCATATCAGAATAAGATGGAATCATTATTCAACAGGTAATTCAGTTTAGGAGTGAGAATATGAGTGCTATTCACAGAGATGAGAGGCTAGAGCGAGTCATCCAACAAGCCTTGGATGATGGTCGATCAGTCTGGGTTGTAGGTGATATTCATGGCCACTTGAAGACCTTCAAAGCCCTGTTAGATATCCTTTGGCATCCCCTACAAAAAAGGGAGACAGATGAACATGACCCTTCGGAAGATCTTGTGATCTGCTTGGGTGACTTGATTGACAGAGGTCCCGATAGTCAGGGCGTATTGGAATTAGTCCGTGATACTGACAACATCCATTCCATTAGAGGAAACCATGACGAGATGCTAAGATTGTCTGTCTCACCTAAGCACGGGAAGATGATGAAATCTTGGCTAAAGTATGGAGGAGTAGAAACCTTGCAGTCATTTTCTGATGATCCCGATGAACAAATTGAGATTGCAAGAGAATGGTTGCCATTCATTGAGGGGCTTCCGACCGAGCTAATCCTCAATGGCCACAGGCTTGTTCACGCGGGCTATGATCTCAGCCCGGTCTGGAAAGGACAAAATCTGATTGACAAAACTCTGGAAGACCAGACCAACAAAGACAGGATGTGGTCACGCACCATCTTCACCGCTACGAGCCCACCCGATCCCGAGAGGCAGGTAATCGTCGGACACACTACAGTCCAGGCACTTTCGAGAGATGTCGATGGAATTTGGGGCAGCGAATTGGAAAAGCAGGTGCTAGAATGTGGAATTTGGGCTTCTGATGTCTTACTAGAAGACGGTCGCGAATCTGTACTCGGAATAGATACAGGAGTGTACCTTAGTACAGAAGAAGAGCCGCGGCTGACTGCGCTTAATTTGCAGAATGGTGCGGTACATATTCAAACTGTAGTTGATTAAAAAATTGAGATAAATACAGTTCTACAGTGTAAGTATCAAAAGAAGAAACTGTTGTGATTAAACATTGGCAATTCGGTGGATCTAGAGAATCTCAGAGAGAATCGCCTTACGCCTGTCGTCAAATCCTATGTTCAAGTATTGAACAAATTATGTGAATTGCCGGATTTGAAAGATGATTGGGAAAGACATGATAATCTAATCAGTAATGATGCAGAGAATGATCAGATAAAGACGATTCAAAATGAAATCTTTGAGAGGAACAAGAGTTTCATTCTTTCGGGTAGCGCCGGAATGCTTGGAACCCATCTGTCATTATTCTGGGATGATTTCTGGACACTTGTACTTCAAACAAACCGGGAAAATGGATCTGTACTAGAGCCGGATGATGAGAACATATC